>CAZPUJ010000481.1:0-6212 GCA_964589725.1 uncultured Planctomycetaceae bacterium | reverse complement strand
CGACGAATCGCGCATCGCCTTCGCGTTCCGCCGCGCCACCTCGCGAGCGCCCGACGACTCCGAACAATCGGTGCTGATGAGTTTGCTCGCGGATGCTCGGAGCGATTACTCGCAAGACGAATCGGGCGCTCAAAAGCTGCTTGCGACTGGCCTGACTCCGCCCGCGAGCGACATCCCCACCCGTGAACTCGCCGCCTGGACGTTCGTCGCGCGAGCGCTGCTGAACCTGCATGAAACCATCACGCGAAATTAAGAGCGACACCGTGCGATTTCTGGCGATTGGTGACATTCACGGCTGCTTCGACGCGTTGAAAACGCTGGAGGAATTCTTGCCGATCGGGGCTGACGACGTCGTGGTCACACTCGGCGATTACGTCAATCGTGGAACGAACTCGCGAGCCGTGCTGGACTGGCTGATCGCGCGAAAAGAGATGGGAAAGCTCCTGGCGCTGCGAGGTAATCATGAAGTCATGATGCTGGCGGCGCAGGACAGCGATGAGGCGTATCGAGACTGGATCGGATATGGCGGAGACGCCACTCTGTCGTCGTATGCGATGCCCGGTCGCAGCGGTTCGTTCGGAGACATACCCGCGACGCATTGGCAATTCTTGGAAGAAACCTTGCCGTGGTTTGAAACCGAATCGCACATCTTCGTTCACGCCGGCGTTTCCCCGGATTGTTCGCTTAAAGAGCAGCCGGACTTCATGCTGTACTGGGAACCTTTCGAGGATCGTGGAGCACACGAATCCGGAAAGACCGTCGTCTGCGGTCACTCGTCCCAACGGTCAGGCCGTCCGCTCGACGTCGGTCACTCAGTCTGCATCGACACCTGGGCGTGTGGCCGAGGCTGGTTGACTTGCTTGGACGTCGCGTCGCGAAAGTACTGGCAAGCCAATCAGCGCGGCGAGACTCGCTCGGACTCGCTTGAATGAGGTGAAATCGGGCCGCAAAGATTTCAAACGTTTGCATTGCCGAGGTGGCGACATGGTGGACGAACTTCAGAGGCGACTGATCCAGCGCCGCACGTTTCTCAACTCGACCGGAGTCAGTCTCGGCTCAGCGGCCTTCTCGGTGTTGATGGCTCGCGATGCACAAGCGGCGAACTTATCAGACGAGCATAGGCCGTTGCCGCATCATCGGCCGCGAGTGAAACGCGTGATCTTTCTCTACATGTCGGGTGGACCTTCGCACTTGGAGACGTTCGACGAAAAACCGGCGCTGGCGAAGATGCACGGGCAGGCGATGCCGGAATCGTTTACGAAGGGGCAGCCGATTGCTCAGTTGCAGGGGCAGAAGCTGACCTGTCAGGGGCCGATGATCGGGTTCCGCAAGCATGGCGAGAGCGGGCAGGTCATCAGCGATTTTCTGCCGTGGCACGGCAAGATGGCGGACGACCTCTGCATCCTCCGCTCGATGGTCACCGAGCAGATCAATCACGATCCGGCTCACACCTTCATGAACACCGGGACGGCGATCAACGGCCGGCCGTCGATGGGGTCGTGGATCAACTATGGCCTCGGTAGCGAAGCGGATGACCTGCCCGGCTTCGTGGTGCTCACTAGCGAGGGAGGCCGCAATCCGCAGCCGATCTCGTCGCGGATGTGGGCGGCGGGATTTCTGCCCAGCCAGTTTCAGGGAGTGCCATTCGAGTCGACCGGCGACCCGGTGCATTACGTCGGCAACCCGGCGGGAGTTTCTCTGAATCAGCAGCGGCGATTGATCGATGCGATTCGGAAGCTGGATGAGCATCGGGATCAGAGACTTGGTAGCCGAAATCGCCAGAGTTCGGGCGAGGGCGCAATTGGCGGACAATCGCAAGTCGATCGCGCGATGGCCCGAAGTCTGGCGACTTCGGCTACGGGGACGATCAACGACCCGGAAGTCGCTGCACGGATCGCCGCCTACGAACTGGCCTTCAAGATGCAGACGTCGGTGCCGGAGTTGATGGACCTCTCGGGCGAGACGCAGGCGACGCTCGACATGTACGGCGCGAAGCCGGGGGACGGTTCGTTCGCGTCGAATTGTCTGCTGGCTCGCCGCATGGCCGAGCGGGGCGTGCGGTTCATTCAGCTTTATCACCGCGACTGGGACCATCACGGCGACTTGGTCCGCTACATGAATATCTGCTGCGGCCTGACCGATCAGCCGGCGTGGGCGTTGCTGACCGACCTCAAGCAGCGCGGAATGCTCGATGAGACGCTGATCATCTGGGGTGGCGAGTTCGGTCGCACGCCGATGTTCCAAGGCAAAGGCGGCCCCGGCCGCGATCACCACATCAAAGCCTTCTCGATGTGGCTGGCCGGCGGCGGAGTCCGCGGCGGCCTGACCTACGGAGCCACCGACGAACTCGGCTACAGCTCGGTCGAGAACGTCGTCCACGTCCGCGACCTCCACGCCACGATACTGCACCTGCTCGGCATCGACCACGAACGCTTCAGCGTCAAACATCAGGGACTGGATGCGCGGCTGACCGGAGTGGAAAAGGCTCGCGTGCTGACGGACGTGCTCGCATGACTTTCGTCCTCAATGTTGCAAGAAGGAGTTGGCATGCCGCGATCGGACCAAAATCCATTTCCAGGAATGAATCCCTATTTGCAGCTCCACTGGCGTGACTTTCACGCAAGTTGGATCGTCTACGCCTGCGATCAACTCAATGCCAGCCTTCCTGAGGATCTCGTCGCTCGCATCAACGTCGTTGACCGTACTCAGGTATTAGATATACCGCCAGAACGAGCGATTCACATCTCGTCTCACGGCGCATGCACTGAAGTGGTGACCTCGATTGAACTGATCAGCCCTTGGCACAAAGAACGAGAGGAGGACCGGATTCGGTATAAAGACAAGCAACAGTCTTGCCTTGAGCGCCGAATCAATTTGGTAGAACTGGACCTATTTCGTGGCGGAGTTCACGTTCAGGCGACTCCGAGGGATTCATTTGCTCGCGTGCCCGCTGCGACTTATTTGATTTCCGTTCGGCGTTCGATACGCCCGGAGCGATTAGAACTTTGGCCAATCTCATTGCGTGAAGCTTTGCCGGTCGTCCCAATCCCCCTTCGGCCAGCCGACCAAGACGTCGCGCTGCAGTTGCAAACATTGGTCAACGAGTATTACGTTCGTGCTCGTTGTCGGAATATCGACTATCGAAAGCCTCTCGTTCCGCCGTTGCCTGACGACGATGAAGCATGGGCGGATCAATTGCTCCGCGAACAAGGATTGAGACCGTAAACCGCAAGCACGGGGAGGCGGCGTACCCGCGGGACGAATAAGAGGTCACGGTGATGCGCGAACACGAAAGAGCAGTCCTGAAAGTTTCCGTTCCAGCCGAAAGGCTCGAAGCCGGCGACGTGGGCACCGTCGTCCAGGTTTACCGAGACGGCCAAGCCTACGAAGTCGAGTTCTTGACGCTGGATGGCCGCACCGCCGCCGTGGTGACATTGGAAGCTGATCAAGTTCGCCCGGTCGGCAAGCGCGAAATCACTCACGCTCGCGAGTTGGCTGCCGTATAGCATCCGCGAAGTCAAACGGCTTATCCGTCGATAGCTTTTGTGTCGGTATTGGCCGCGGGGTGCCATTCCCGTGGCGGTGGATGGCAGGAAAGATTGGTTTGTGGACAGCTTTGCCGATTGTCGGTTAATCTGACCTCGACAAGACGCCCATCTGTGGGAGACCAACATGGCTCAACTGACCATTGAATTGCCGGACGAGATGGCGGGGTACTTGCAAAACCAGGTGGCCGCTGGACGGAGTTCATCCGCCAGCGAATTTGTCGCGCGCGTGTTGCGAGGTTATCGCGAGCGTGAGTCCATCGAGCAAAAAGTACTGGCCGCGGATATGGCCGATGAGGCGACGGAAGTGACTCCGGAGTTTTTCGACTCATTGAGATCGTTGGTCAACAAACCCGCAACGACTCGCTGAGGAGCGGCGTCTGATGGCCCGCGTCGTACAAGAGAGTCTGGCCGCCTGGGATCTGCGTGACCACATCGAATTTCTGGCATCGCGTGACACGGACCTCGCACTGCGGTTCATTGATGCTGTGGAAGCCATCTATCAGCAAATTGGAAACAACCCGGACACGGGCTTTCTTTGGGGGTTCGAAACCGAACGTCTGCGAGAGGTCCGAACCGTCTTTGTGCCTGGATTTCCCAATCATGTGATCTTCTTCCGCAAAACAGACTCGTCGGTGCGTGTGCTGCGGGTTCTTCATGCGTCGCGCGACGTCACTCGTGAGTTAGGCGAGTGACGCGAACGGGAGAGCTTCCGAATGCTGACTCTTCTCGATCATGGCGGTGATCGCTCATGCGACGGACTGTCCAGTGCCGCACACGTTGTTCGATGTTCGCGCAAGGCGTTTTGATCGCAGGGTGCCGCGTGACATGAAGTCTTTGGTCGAACAGGCAGAAGCGGTGAAAGGCCTCGCGTCACTCGGATTCGTTCATCGGAAAGCCGCATCACGACACGGGTGGTTCGATCGACTTTCGCGAATCGACTAGCAGCCAGCCGGCAGCAGCGATCAGCAGGATCGTCGCATAGACCCAGAACATCGGATCCCACTGGGCACGGCCGGAGAAGCCTTGTTTCTCGCGCCAATCGGCGAAGCGGCCGACGAATTGCTGGGAAGCGATCGCTCCCAGTCCGCCCATCGAATTCATCAGGCCGAACATGGCACCCAGGTGTCGGCCGCTGATGTCGGTCACGGCTCCCCACCAGGCGGACAGCGTCGAGACTGAAAACAGCACCGAACCCGCGGTCCATAACGCAGCCACGCGCGGCGAATCGGAGAACCTTCCTGCGGTCAAACACGCTGCCGCCAACACGAACGCACAGCAACACCAGACGCGGCGGCTGCGATGTCGGTCTCCGGTTCGTCGGATCAGCCAGTCGATCAAGAAGCCGCCGCCGATACAGCCGATCGCACCGCCTGACAGAACCAGACTGGCCAGCCGCCCGGCTTCGATGGAATCCACGCCGCGACCCTTCTCCAAATAAGTGGGATACCATGAAAAGTAGAGGTACGTGTTGAACGCGGCACAGGCCAGAACGCCACCGAGCAACCAGATATGCACGTGGCTGAAGACGGCTCGCCACGGGATCGGCGGATGTTCGGTCGTGGAACGCGGCGCGGTGCCAGCGGCGATCAGATTGCGTTCGGACTCGTTGACCGAAGGATGCGTCAGCGGATCGTCGCGATACCATGACCAGAAGGCGATCGCCCACAGTACGCCCGGGACGCTGAAGACGACAAAAGTCCAACGCCAACCGATCCCCTCAATCAAGTAGGCCGTCAGCAACGGCGCGATCGCTCCGCCGATCAAGGCCGAAGCGTTGTAGTATCCCTGGGCGGCGCCGCGACGTTCCGTGGGAAACCACCTGGAAAGAATGCGAGCCGCGTTCGGATACGCTCCCGCCTCGCCCGCGCCGAACAGAAACCGCACGATCAACAGGTAGGTCAGCCCCCGCGCGGAACCGGTCAATGCCGTGAACACCGACCACCACACGACGATCCGCGCCATCACGCCGCGCGAGCCGTATTTGTCGCCCCACCAGCCGATCGGCACCTCGAACAACGAGTACGCGACGGTGAAGGCAGTCAACACGTTGCCCATATCCGTGTGCGAAATGTCCAGATCCTTTTCCATCTTCGACGCGGCTTGGCTGATGCAGATCCGGTCGAGATAAAGAATAAACGCCAGCGCGCACAGGAAAGCGAGGACACCATATCGCACGCGCGAGGGGTGTTCAGTCAGCGGCGCGGCGTGAGGTTGTGTCACGGAGGACTCTCGAACTCGGCGATGTGTTGGAAATCTGCGGCCGAGGATATAGTGCGATCCGCTTCGCCACCACGTCGGCGCACGGAGTGTGCATTCCGTACTCGTGCCATGAACCGACAACCCGAGCGGCGTTTTTTCGAACGGAGAACACGTTATGGACGAGATTCAAAGACAATGCCCTGATTGCAACCAGCCGCTGCAGCGCATCCGGATGGTCGATGCGACGTGGCCTTTGGGGCGCGAGGACTGGGGCGGCGCGCTTCACGTTACCCTGCAATACGCCCCGGCGGACGCGCCCCGCAAAGGATTCATCTTGGAAAGATTCCCGGTGGCCGGGCACGTCTTCGGATGGCTGTGCGACCAATGCGGCCGCGTGCAGCTCTACGCCGCACCAAATCCGCCATCGTCCAACGAAGGAATTCCAGATGCAGATCACGCACGTTG
>CAZPUJ010000480.1:0-7254 GCA_964589725.1 uncultured Planctomycetaceae bacterium | reverse complement strand
CCGAGTCGGAAACAGTTCTGGGAAGTAGATCGCGTACCCGCCGAACAGCGAGATCTGGCAGAAGCCCATGATCGGCACCATCCAGTAGATGTCCGTGAAGACCTTCAGCGACGAAAACGCGAACGCGGTCGCCAGCAACGCCATCACGAAGGAGATCGCGAAAGCCGGCTTGCGGCCGATGCGGTGCGTGATCTTGGCAAAGCTGTAGATGCCCAAGAACGCGCCGATGTTGAACAACAAGCCGTTCACGCCGGCCCACCACGTCAGCCGGCCTTCCATCGCCTTATTGCGTTTTGCGATGTCGTCCAAGTGCGGCACCGCTGCGGGAGTGTCAGACGACGGCTCGCCGACGAACTTCTCACGGCTCTGCCGGTCGGCAGGCGATTGTGGACGCTTGGGGTCGTCATCGAGGAACTTCAATGCGCTATCGAGCGACAAAGATTCTCCGGTCTTTCGCATCTTGAGCGCGGCTCCATACAGAGCTTTCGCCTCGGGCGTGACCATCGCGTTCGGCGAGGTCAGCTTTGCCGCAGCTGTCTCCAACAGCTTGGGGTCTTGCAGGATCGCGCGAATGAATTCCTGATCGACTTTGTCCTCGCCATTAGCGCGAGCGTCCGCCTCAAACGTCTGCCGGAACACGGTCCGCACCAGCTCAAAGCTGAAGAAGCCGATGCCCCACAAGCCGACAACTCCCGAAGTGGCCAAGATCAAACCGACGATCGCCCGGCGGCGCAGAAATGGGACGCCCAGCAGCTCGCGAATCGAACCCAACTTTTGCGTTTTGTCAGCACGAAGAGCTTTCCACTTTTCCGGCTCTTGCAGGCGGCGGCGGACGAACAACGCCAACAGCGCCGGCAACGCACCGACCAGGAACATGTACCGCCACGGCTTCCATTCGCCGAGTGCTCCGGCCGCTTCGAGCGGAGCCAGTCCCATGCTGACGAACGCCGCGGTGATATTCCCGATCGCCGAGCAAGCTTGCAGCCAGCCCAACGCGTGAGGCCGCGCTCGATCCGGCATGACCTCCGCCACCAACGCCACGCCGACGGCGAATTCGCCGCCGACCCCCAGTCCCGTCAGGAATCGATAGAACACGAAGTCCCAATATCCGAATGACGCCGCACTCAGTCCCGTGAAGAGCGAATACAACAGGATCGTGATGACCATCGTTTTCGCTCGGCCCAGGCGGTCTCCCATGATACCGAAGATGATCCCGCCCGACGCCCAGCCCAGCATGAAAATCGTCGTCGCCAGCCCGCCGTACCACTGAGCTTCCACCGGCCCGTGCAGCTCCGCGATCGCCGGGCCACGTGCCAGGTTGAACAACTGCTGGTCCATCGTGTCGAACAGCCAGCCCAACACCGACACGAACAGCACGAACCAGTGATACCGATTCAACTCCTTGTACCATGGGCCGGATGCGGCGGAATCATTGGCCGCTGAGCCGGAGACTTCTTCAAGACCATGCATGCAATGTCCTTCAGCGTGGGTGCGAGTCTGCTCGCCATCAATCGAGTGCTGCCAGCAAGGCGAGCAGTACAGCCGAAGCGCGGTGATGGTTCAAGCGCATCGCGCTAGATCACGGCGCAACGTTGAAACGCGGCTTGCGAGATTTGATCAGTTCCGACTCGTAAGCCCGGCGGCGCGTCTTGTCTTTCGCGGGGGAATTCTTCGAGAAGATATGTAGTTCGACGATGATGTCGCGATTCCCTTTTTCCCACAAGTAGTGAGCCAGCGACTTGCGGTCGGAGTGGTCGAGATGCTGATTCACTCGATGTTTCAAGCTCGACGCTTCGCCGATATACAAGTAACCGTTCGAGTCGCGAAAGATGTAGATTCCCGGCGCGTCGGGCACCAATTCTCCATTCGACACGATGTCCGCCGCGGACAATTGCAAGACTTCCTTGTCCCAGTCGGCGATGCGGACGACCAACTCCGGCCGCAACCGGCGAGCCTTCCGCAGTCCGAACGCCGCCTTGCGGAGTTGATATGGCTCGACATCCGGCGCGACCGCAACGGCGACTTTGTCGAACTCAGCTCGCCGGTCTTGATCGCACAGCAGCCGGTCGATCGACTGCTCGTACTTGTCCATCACGTACCGAGCCGCGATCTCCGCCGCGTGTTGATAGTCGTCGTGATCAGTCCGTTCTCGCTTCCTCGCCACCACTCCCAGCCGGCCCGCTTTGCGGAGATTCAGCAAAGTCCAATTGCAGTCCGCGGCGGTGACCTCTGGCAACTTCTCTTTGCACTTCGCCAAGAAATTCTGGTTGAGATCGTCCTTCAGCACAACGTCGTCGGTGCTCCAACCGTCATGCACTTCACGAAACACGGCGGAGACGACATCGACCAACTGCTGTCGCGCGGCGTCGTCCTTTTGGTCGGCGTCGGCGTCGTCCTTCGCCTTCGACGATCGCTTCGCGGCTGGCGCTTTGTCGGGCGAATCATACTTCGCCGAAGGTTCATCTGCTCGCACACCAGGACCAGGCCGGGCTGACATGGGACTGAATGTTGTCCAAAACATCAAAACACCCAGGGCCAAAGTACATCGAGCCAGCATCGTGCGTTTCCTTCGAGCGAGAGTCAGTCGAAGAGTTCAGTACGCCCGCGGCGTAACGCGAGCTTGCACTCGGCCCGGCAGACCTTGAATGCGCAAGAAGCCTTCCGCGTCGGTTTGGTTGTAGCTGCCGCCCCCTTCCATTGTGGCGATCCCTTCGTCGTAGAGGCTCTTCGGACTGCTGCGCGCCGCGGTGATGATGTTGCCTTTGTAAAGCTTCAGCGTGACATTGCCGGTGACGTGGCGTTGAGCGTTTTGGTTGAACGCCAGCAGCGCGTCCATCTTGGCGTGATACCAGAAGCCGTAATAAACCATCTCGGCCACTTCCGGCGCGAGCCGATCGCGGAGGTGCATCAGATCGCGGTCCATCGTCAGTTGCTCGACGACGCGGTGAGCGTGGTACAGGATCGTCATGCCGGGCGCCTCGTACACGCCACGGCTCTTCATGCCGACGAAGCGGTTCTCGACCATGTCGACGATGCCGACTCCGTTCCGGCCGCCGATCGTGTTCAACTCCTTGACCAGTTCAAGTGCCGTTTTCTTCTGCCCGTTGAGAGACACCGGCACTCCCGACTCGAAGTGAATCGTGATCGTCTCCGGCTTGTCCGGAGCGGCCATCGGCGTGACGCACATGCCGAACTCGACTAATTCGACGCCGTTGGTCGTCAGCTCTTCGAGCTTGCCGGCTTCATAGCTGATGTGCAGGCAGTTCTCGTCGGACGAGTACGGCTTCGACACCGACGCCTTCACCGGAATGTTCTTCTTCGCGCAGTAATCAATCATCTCGGTTCGGCCGGGGAACGCGGCCCGATATTTTTCGATGCGCCACGGCGCGATGATCTTCACGGCCGGGTTGAGTGCTTCGGCTGCAAGCTGGAAGCGGCACTGATCGTTCCCCTTGCCGGTGGCTCCGTGAGCGAACGCCTTGGCCCCGACCTCGCGGCAGATTTTGACGCACTCCTTCGCGATCAGCGGCCGAGCGATCGACGTCCCCAGCAAGTACCAACCTTCGTACTTGGCCTGAAACTGCATGATCGGAAACGCGAAGTCGCGGCACAGCTCTTGTTGCACATCCACGATCCGAGCCGACGTGGCTCCACAATTCTTCGCCTTCTGCAAAATCGCCTGCCGATCCTCACACGGCTGCCCGAGGTCCACGTACACCGCATGGCAGTCGTAACCTTGCTCTTGCAGCCAACAGAGAATCACAGACGTGTCGAGGCCACCCGAATAAGCCAAAACGCACGACGGCATGAAACACCTTCCTGAGATTTTCAATTTGAGATTTCAAATTTCACATTTCCGATCGGCGCGGCGATTCTGGCCATCCGAAGAGTCGGCGGCAAGCGAGTCGTTGCAGCGAGGATGGCTCGTGCATCGCGAGTCGCGTTTGGCGCGGGAATTCCGAATCCGCTGCCACTTCCGGCTGGTGAGGGGAATTCCTGTTCAAGACGCGCTCGATGAATTACCGTCCTCCTTTCCGATCATCATCGGTGTCTTCGTCTGGATCGCTTAAACAATGCGCCGCCCCGACGTCGTCAAAGGCGCGTTCGGTCCTGGCTGACATCGAGCCATTCGGTCCGTAGGTAGGTTGGGACTCCGTCCCGACCGGCTTGTGAGTCTCGAACGCATGAGTGCTTGCGACGCCGGTGACGTGTTCCCACCATGCGAGCTCAGGAAATTGACCATCAGTGATGCATTGCTGAGAATTCCGGCCTGAGATCGCTTCATCGTTCGAATCCCGTCTTCATGCCACCGTACTCGATTCCACCATTTCGGCCGCACACCGTTTTCGCGGGAGGGCATCGGCAGACGTTGGCGGGAGCGTTCTTTCCTGGAGCGCTGCCAGCGGAGCGAGCTGTTGTTCGCCGCGTTGACCTCGACGATGGCGAAGCGGTGGTGGTCCATGATGATCGTCCACCGGAATGGCTCGACGGCGGGCCAGCGGCGGTGCTGGTGCATGGCTTGGCGGGATGTCATCGCAGCGGGTACTTGGTGCGGATCGCGGCGAAGCTGAATGCGCATGGCGTGCGGACGTTTCGCATGGACTTGCGCGGCACGGGGGCCGGAGTCGCGTTGGCGGTCAAGCCGTATCACGGCGGTTGCTCGGAAGACGTGCGGGCCGTGGTGCGGTTCGTCGAGCAACTTTGTCCCGGCTCACCGATCACACTGCTGGGATTCTCGCTGGGAGGCAACATCGGCTTGAAGCTGTTGGGCGAAGCGCCGGAGCGTGTGCCCGCGGCCGTCGCGCGAGCCGCCGCCGTGAACCCGCCGATCGATCTCGAGCAATCGGTCGTCAGCCTGAGCCGTTGGTCGCTGCGTCCGTATGACCGGTACTTCGTGCGGCTGTTGCTCCGCCGGCTGAGCGACCGACAACGCCTGCGGCCCGACGCTCCGTGGGGCAGGTTTCCAACCTTCCCGGACCTCATCGCTCAACCCCCGCGCCGTCTGTTCGACTTCGACGACCACTACACCGCTCCGGTCTCCGGCTTTCAAGACGCTCATGATTACTACAAACGTTGCAGTTCCGAGCAATACCTCTCGAACATCCGCGTGCCGACGCTGCTGCTGGCTGCGCGCGACGACCCGCTCATTCCGGTCTCGATGTTCGAGCGGCTGACGACGACGAAAAAACTTCCGCCGTCGATCCGCCTACACATCGCCGAGGGCGGTGGCCACTTGGGCTACGTCGCGCGACGCGACAACGACCCTGATGCACGCTGGCTCGACTGGCGGATGTTGGAATGGACGCTGTTGAGCTAGGCCTCAAACATGCGGTGTACTGCCGCTCCCACCGACCTTGTGTCGGTGGCTCGCAGGTTTTTGCACTACCTTCCTTCCAGATCACGCGAAATCGCGCGGCCCGTAGTGCAAAATCCCGCGAGCCACTGGGGCAAGCCCAGTGGAGTCGCTTGATCGGGGACTAGGATTGTCCTCCCAGAACAGCTCGGCAAAAGGCGCTCTCTGGCCATTGGCGCGAGGCCATGATCAACCACGGCGTCGGTCCCATGCGCCACTCCCAGAGGGCCAGCAACTGATCCAGGTGCCCGAACTTGCTGAACATGGGGGGCAAATCCACGGATCGAATTTCGTGATTCACAAGTCGCTAGGCATGACTTTCCTCAAAATGTCGGCTCAGTCGTTCGCTGATCTGCGGCCGAAAACAGTCATGACACTCGATGATGAAATCGAAACTCGACAACTCGGTGGCGGGCACGCTCTCCAGCAAGTCCAGCTCGTTGCCTTCGATGTCGATGACAAATAAAGCTCGGCGACCCTGAAAGACGCGGAACGTCTCCGGATCGAACAGCCCGGCCACCGTAACCCGCTCTGCCACGCCGTTCCGAGTGGCCAACTCCTGACAGGCCTGCTGGGCGCGTGGGTTGATGTCGTGCGCGAAAACCCGGACGTTCGGACAGCGCCGCGCCAGTCCAATCGCGTAGTAACCCTCGGAGCAACCGATGTTGACGACCACGTCGTAGCCAGTGACAACAATCGTCTCCACAATCTGGTGGAGCTCTCCTTCATAGCAGCCCAGTAACTTAGCTACATGACAGCCCTCGGAGCTGTTGTTCACGAACTCCATCCCCGCGAACGGTCCCCCTTGAACGCGGGCGCCATGCACTTTCAGCAGGGTATTTTGGATCAACTGCGAGCGGTACTTGGCGAAGAGCCGCAACACATCATTCAGTTGTTCGTGGGACAACGTCCCCTGCCCGAGCTTGGCCAACGCTTGCGATCGCACATACTCTGCAAGGTCCATGATTCACTCTGGAGCCTGTATCTTCGTGAACGTGTCATTCACTCGACCCGAAGCCCACGTACGGTCGATTCCGATTTCCGTGCGTGCGGGTGATCACGATATCACGGCGCTCAGTCTCTTTCGATCGTCCGCAGTTCGAGAAACCATTCGCTTCGGCGAACGGCAGAACTTAATTTACCGCCACCGAGTTCATCTCATTCGTATCTACACAACTCACGAAGTGAAGTCATGCGGTTCGCCCCGAAGGGGCAGCAATATATCAGCCCAGGGCAGAGCGGAACGGCGTCAGCCGTGCAGCGCCGCCCTGGGTACGCAAGCGAATCAGTGTTCGGAGCCCTGAAAGGGCGAAACCAGGCGGCGCGAGAGGTTTCATGTGTTGTTGCGCCCTTTCAGGGCTGAAGGCATCATTTGTGACCGTGTCCTGGGGCGGCGCTGCGCTCTGCCCCAGGCTGACATGTGGCTGCCCCTTCGGGGCGAACATGAGATGTGTAGATACCAATGAGGTTGCGTCGGTGATTCCCGCGTTTTTGCACTACGGCGACGGTAGCGCAGAAGCGCGGGAACCACCCCGACAAGCGGGATGGTGTTGGGTACGTTTTCTCGCGCCGTTCGCCTACAGCTTCTCCGGTGGTGGCTGGCTATAATCGAAGCGGATGCGGTGCGAGATCGATAGCAGATCGACGCGGTTCTGCGACGGGTCGGGGTCGAGCGCGAAATAGACGCTTTTCGAGCCGCCGACTTCAAAGAGCAGGTCTTTGCCCGTGCGGTTGTCGAGCGCGTGTAGCACGCCGTCGGAGCTCTTGCCGTCCGACGAATCGTCACTGGGGCGGTAATACGAAAGCAGCAGGAACGGCGTGTCGCACGGTTGATCCAGCGCGATGACCAAGTTGCGGGCCGGCACGGTCCACAGCGGTTGCAGTGTGCGGCGGTCGAACGC
>CAZPUJ010000479.1:0-14987 GCA_964589725.1 uncultured Planctomycetaceae bacterium | reverse complement strand
GTTGGAATCCTGGCTCGCTCAGAATGCCTCCGACTACGAACGCGACGGCAAGGTTCGCGTGATGGGTTACAACAGCCCGTTCGTCTGGAAGTCGCAACGGTTTTTTGAAATCGAAATTCCGGTCAGGAAGCGAACACGAGCCGCGGAGATCGCCAAGCCGTGACACTGCGACCTTCGACCGTCGTCGTGCAAACCGACTCGTCAGACGATTACGAGCACTACGAGGTTGAGAAGTTCTTGTGAATCGTTGGCTGGCGGGTCAGACCGGGCGCGAGAAAACGAAGCGCCTATCCCCGACGCATGGCCCCGCCAGCCTTTTCTTCTTCATGGAATCAACACGGTAAAGAACATCATGATCATCCAAAAGGACTACAAGTTTTACGCGGCTCATCGCAACGAAGAGCTGGACGACAAATGCCGCAACCTGCATGGACATCGGTACGGCGTCCGCTGCTTCTTCGAGGTCGAGCGGACGGGACCGATCAGCACGCTGTTCGGCGAGTTCGATCAGTTGATCGAACCGTTTCTCAAGACCGAATACGACCACGCGATGCTGATTCACGTCGCGGACCCGCTTTACGAAACGCTCTGCGGCCACACGGAGCGAACCGGCGAATCGTTGCGAATGAAATTGTTCGACGCACCCACCAGCGTCGAGAACCTCGCCTATCAGCTCTTCACCGAAATCACGGAACTCGGCTTCCGCTTGAATCGGATCGAAGTTCGCGAGACCGACACGTCGGTCGTGATCTACACGCGTGAAGACTGGGTCCAAGACAGTCGGCATCCCGCCCGTCGCCATGCCGACTCGGTTTACCGTGACCACCTCAATGTCAGCTCAATTCGAGAGGCGGAGATTCCGATTCTCGCCAGTTCTTCAACCCGTTGATTTTCAGAAAGGGATCCCATGTCGCGCCGATCGAAGTCCAAGGCGTTGTATGTCCTCGCTGCTAGCGTGTCTTTTCTCCTGTCGGTTTACCTCTGGTTCACCGGCAACAAGGAACAGGGTTTGTACGTTGGTCTCTGGGTGCCGTCGATTCTTTCGTTCGGCACGCTCATGTTGAAAGGAACGCCCAATGAGTGAAACGACCTTTTTTTTCGTGGGATTCCTGGTTTTCGGCGTCGCGATCGCGGCCACGGTGATTTCTGCCATCGGCTCGGACTATCCAGAGGATCGAAAGTAAACATTGCCTGGAATGGATCGGCACGAACAAGTCATTTCGTCAAACACCAACAGGAGGTCTGATCATGCACTCGACCAAAAACGATTTACCAGAACTGAAACGCATTCGTTTAGTCGCGCTTCTCAATCAAGCGCTCGCTGAACTGATTGACCTGCAGCTTCAGGCGAAGCAGGCGCATTGGAACGTGAAGGGGCCGAACTTCATTGCTTTGCACGAGTTGTTCGACACCGTCGCCGCAGATGCGACCAGCTTCGCAGACAGCGTCGCCGAGCGAGTTGCGGCACTGGGCGGTCAGGCCGAAGGAACCGTCAACGTGGTTGGGCGTCGCACCACGATTCCCGCCTACCCGGTGGAGATTGCCGCCGGGCGTGATCACGTTGCGGCCCTTTCGACCTCAATGGCAGTCGTCGGCAAATCGATCCGTGGCTCAATAGAGCGAGCCGTCGAACTTGATGACGCTGACACCGCCGACCTGTTCACCGAGGTTTCGCGAGAGCTGGATAAGAAACTATGGTTCGTCGAGTCGCACTTGCACGGGAATGCGTGAATTACCGCGACAGTAATCAATGCCAGGAATGATTGATCATGGCAACAGTGACGACTTTGATGAAACAGCGCCCAACGTCGAAACGCGCGCCCCAACTTCGATGGGGGCTTTGCTGTCAGTTCGCGAACGAGCCAATTCAATTTCGAACGACAACAGCAACGTCTTTGATGCGACTGTCGCTCGCGGAACGACTCCGCAAAGTTTCGGACCTTTGCCTGGCGAATGCAGAAACATTGCTCGCGGCATTGCGATACTGCGCTGAGCACAGCATTGGTTGCTTCCGGATCCCGAGTTCGATTCTACCGATCAAGACGCATCCGGAAGTTGGCTATCAAATTGACGACTTACCCGACGGTGCCAGCATCATCGAGACCTTTCAGCGTTGCGGTCATTTCGCAGCCGAACATGACATTCGGACGTCTTTTCATCCCGATCAATTCGTCGTGTTGAACTCGCCACGCGAGGATGTGGTCGAAAAGTCGATTCAGGATTTGGAGTATCACGCGGAAGTCGCTGAATGGGTCGGTGCGGATGTCATCAATATTCACGGCGGTGGAGCCTACGGGAATAAAGGGTCCGCACTGGCGGCGTTCGCTTGCAATGTAAATCGACTTTCAGAGGGTGTTCGATCGCGGCTGACGATCGAGAACGACGACAAGACCTACACTCCATCCGACGTTTTGTCGTTGTCTCGCTTTACTGGTTTGCCAGTCGTTTACGACGTCCATCATCATCGTTGCCTGCCGGACGAACTGAGCATTGAAGACGCTACGGCAGCGGCCATCGAGACCTGGAACCGCGAGCCCTTGTTTCACATTTCGAGTCCGCTGGCTGGCTGGTCCGGGCCGAAGCCCGCACGGCATCACGACGAAATTGACATCAACGACTTCCCCTCCTGCTGGGTCGGACTCGACCTGACTGTTGAAGTGGAAGCCAAAGGCAAAGAAGTCGCCGTCCGAAAATTGCAGGATCAATGCAGTCAGACATTTCGCAACGAGTTGCTGAATGATCTCGCTTGAGGAGGGTCGCCGCGTCGGTGTCCACAAGAAACGCGTAACTCGAACCATAAGGAATAGAACGTGATTGCCGCATTGAATCAACGACTCGAACAGCCAAAGGCTCCGGTGATGCCGCGAGCGAAGACGATTGTGGTGAGTGGAGCCTCCGGGCTGGTTGGCTCGGCGTTTTCGCAGGCGATCGGCGATCGTCAATGGAGTATGCGGCGATTGGTTCGCGGAAGTTCCGCCAGCGACCGAGGCGACAGCATCTCGTGGAATCCGGAGTCAGGGTTGCTCAACTTCAGCGGCTTCAGTGGTGCTGACGCGGTTGTCCATTTGGCGGGGGAGAACATTGCGAGCGGCCGGTGGACTGCGGCGAAGAAACTCCGCATTCGTGACAGCCGTGTGATCGGGACGCATCGACTCTGCAAATCGCTGGCGTCCATGCCCAACCCGCCACGAGTCTTGGTCTGTGCCTCGGCCATCGGATACTACGGCGAACGTGGCGATCAACTGCTGGTGGAAGCAGAGCCGCCCGGACGCGGATTTCTCCCCGAAGTTTGCACGCAGTGGGAAAGGGTGACTCAACCCGCCATCGACGTGGGCATTCGAGTTGTCAACCTGCGAATCGGCGTGGTGCTGTCACCGGACGGAGGTGCGCTCAAGAAAATGTTGCTGCCGTTTCAGTTCGGATTGGGCGGGAAAGTCGGAAGCGGGCGGCAATATTGGAGCTGGATTTCGCTGCCGGACTTGGTGCGTTCGATCTTGTTCGCTGTCGAAGAGGAATCGCTGACCGGTCCGGTTAATGCAGTCGCACCGGATGCGGTCACGAACGCCGAGTTCACTCGCGTGTTGGGGCGAGTGTTGCGGCGACCGACGTTTTTTCCGCTGCCTGGTTTCATGGCTCGGCTGGTGCTCGGCGAAATGGCCGACGAACTGTTGCTCGCCAGCATCCGCGTTGCACCGGAGCAACTCCAGAAACATGGCTTTGAATTTGAACATCCTGATTTGGAAACGGCCTTGCGAGCGGTCTTGCATCGCGAGCTGCCGTCACAGAAATGAGCGACGCCATGAGCAACTATCGACTGATCCGCGAGCAAACGATTGACCGGCCGCTCGACGAAGTCTTCGCTTTCTTCGCCGACGCACGAAATCTCGAAACGCTGACGCCACCGTTGCTGCGCTTTGAAATCCTCACGCCCGGTGACATCGACATGCGAGTCGGCACGATCATTCAATACGCGCTGCGAGTTCACGGCTTGCCGATCCATTGGACAACAGCAATCACGGTCTGGAATCCGCCGTTTGAATTCGTCGATGTCCAGTTGCGCGGCCCGTATGTGATGTGGCATCACCGACACACCTTTGAAGCGGTCGGTCACTCAACGCGAATGATCGACGAGGTGATTTACCGTCTGCCACTCGGCTGGATTGGCCAGGCGATACACGGCGTGATGGTGAGACGAGACTTGAAAACAATCTTCGACTATCGCGAACAGAAGGTGAAACGGCTGCTGGAAACGGAGCCGAGCACAACCGGGAAAGACTCGGCCATGCCGCGAGTATTCGCCGGCTCGCGATAACCCCGCGGGCATTCTGCGAGCCGTGGGCGACGGCCCAGCGATTCATCTTCAGAATGCAGTCTTTCTGAATTCTCAAAAAATGTGAGTTAAGACGCCGGAATCTTTCCGGTCTAAGTGGAGTGAACGTTTTGGATGATTTACGAAACGGCAAATCAAATGTTGATTCGCGTTCGTCGATCAAAAACCCCAGCAAGGAGAGTGTGTGATGTTGAATCGAAGGTTTTTCTTGAGTGTCGCGGCGATGGCCGCAATTGGTGTGGTCCAAGATTCGGCTGCCAACGCTGCTGAAAAGGACATCGTCACGACAGCGGTTGAGGCCGGCTCGTTCAAGACGTTGGCGGCGGCTTTGAAAGCCGGTGGATTGGTTGAAACCTTGCAAGGCAAAGGACCGTTCACGGTCTTTGCTCCGACGGATGAAGCGTTTGCCAAGCTTCCAGCCGGAACGGTAGAGACGTTGCTGAAGCCGGAGAACAAAGCCCAGCTCGTCTCGGTGCTGACGTATCACGTCGTGGCCGGCAAAGTCGCGGCGGCTCAAGTCGTGAAGTTGAATGCGGCGGCGACGGTGAATGGTCAGCGAGTCAACATCAAGGTTGAAGAGGGCAATGTGCAAGTCGATCAAGCGAAGGTTGTGAAAGCCGACATTCATTGCTCAAACGGGATCATCCACGTGGTTGATCAAGTACTGCTTCCCTCAGGCGACAACATTCCGGCGACGGCTGCGAAGGCGGGGACTTTCAAGACGTTGCTCGCGGCTGCGAAGGCGGCCGGGTTGGTCGAAGTGCTGGCTGGCGACAAGCCGCTGACCGTGTTTGCTCCGACGGATGAAGCGTTTGCGAAGCTGCCGGCCGGCACGGTCGAGAGCCTGCTCAAGCCACAGAACAAGGAGAAGCTGGCGGCGATCCTGACCTTCCACGTTGTGCCAGGTCGTGTCTTCTCCGGCGACGTGCTGAGCAAAAAGGAACTGAAGACCGTTCAAGGTGGGATGTTGACCGCCGCGATGAAGAACGGTGCTCCGACCATCAACGGTGCCGGACTGGTCGCGACGGACATCGACGCGTCGAACGGAGTCATCCATGTGATCGACAGCGTGATGTTGCCAACAGCCGCGACAGCCAAGACATCCCATGTGACTCCGGCCAAGGCTCAGTATGCCGCTCACGTCTGCCCGACCTCGGGTCGAGTGACGTACTCCCTGGTCCAGCCGGCCTGCCGCGAGTAATCCGAATCGAAGTTGATGCCCTGTGCTGGGGCTTCTCGGAGTCCCAGCCGACTCCGCGAGGACACTTGAACCGTCGTTCGGTTCAAGTGTTTTCGCGTTTGTTGCTGTGACCGTTCTTGGCTTTTGGCCGAAGTGGTGAGACTTCGTTGTTCGGGATGGTTTGAATTTGACGTCTGACGGGCTTCTGCGACGGAAAACTTGAGGTTTGGTGATGTCTCTCGATTCGCAATCTCTGACTTTGGCGACTCACATCGAGAACCCAGATGTGATCCTGATTGGCAGTGGAGTGATGTCCGCAAATCTCGCGGCAATGTTGAAGTGTTTGCAGCCGCGACTTTCCATCCAGCTCTATGAAGCCACTGACGGGCTGGCGCAGGAAAGCTCGGACGGTTGGAACAACGCGGGGACCGGGCACGCCGGCATTTGCGAGCTGAGCTACACGCCGAAACGGGAGGCCGACGGATCGGTGAACGTCGGAAAAGCGATTGAGATCTTCGAGCAGTTTGAGTACTCGAAGCAGTTTTGGAGCTACGCCGTGGCCACCGGCATGGTGGACAACCCGAAGGAGTTTATTAACCCCATCCCGCACCTGAGTTTTGTGCATGGCGAAGAGCAGGTCGACTTTCTGAGAGCCCGGCATGCCGCGATGTCGGCCCATCACTTCTTTCACGGAATGGAGTATTCCACCAACCGCGCCACCATCGCGAGCTGGGCTCCACTGTTGCTCGAAGGCCGCAGCGACGGGCCCATCGCTGCGACTAAGATGAATGGCGGGACCGATGTGAATTTCGGCGCGATCTCACGCCAGCTCCTACGCTGGCTTGGTCAGCAAGAACGTTGCGGCATCGCCTGCGGTCATCGCGTGGTCGGTTTGCGAAGAACAAATGCGGGATGGGAAGTGCGTGCCAAGCATTTGGCGACGAACGAAGTTCGCACGAACCGAGCAAAGTTTGTCTTCGTCGGTGCGGGCGGAGGCAGTCTGCCGTTGCTGCAAATGTCTGGAATTCCTGAAGCCAAGGGACTCGGCGGCTTCCCGATCGGTGGCCAGTGGTTGGTCTGCAACAATCCCGAGGTCGTCGAGAAACATCAGGCGAAGGTCTATGGCCAGGCGCTCGACGCCGCACCAACGATGGCTGTGCCGCATCTCGACACGCGGATGCTCGATGGAAAAAAGACACTGCTCTTCGGCCCCTTTGCCGCGTGGACGACGAAGTTTCTCCACAAGAAAGGGAGCTTCACCGATCTACCTTTCTCCGTCCGACCAGACAATCTTGTCACGCTCATGAAGATCGGAATCCATAACTTGGATCTCGTCCGCTATCTCATTCAGCAAGGAACGCAGAGTATGGCCGATCGCTTGAAGGTACTGCACGTCTTTTATCCCGCCGCGCAGGGTGCGGACTGGAAATTGATCGACGCCGGCATCCGCGTGCAGGCGATCAAAAAGACCGACGGGGAAGCGGGCATTGTCCATTACGGCACCGAGGTCATCACGGACGCAAGCCACAGCATTTCGGCACTCCTCGGCGCGTCCCCGGGCGCGTCGGTCTCGGTCAACATCATGCTCGAAGTCATCAAGAAGTGCTTCCCGCAACTTCTGTCCAATCGCGAGGGCCAAACCCGGATGAAGGCAATGATTCCGACCTACGACGAAGACATCGAACTGACTGCGAATGCTGCCCGATTTCGAGAAGTGTGCCAGCGAGAAGAAGAAATTCTGCAGCTTCGAACGCGTTAAATCGAAACGTTCGAACGCGGTTACAAAAAGGACTGGTATTAGTGGTCGCTTCAGGGTCTATTTTGGTCGTTCTTTGAGAGAGATTCCAACATGCCACCACCAGACACTAATCCAACGCCGTCTTATCTGGTCTTCGGTGCTACAGGTGGTATCGGCGAAAGCCTCTGTCGCCGACTGGCAATGCGCGGGGCGCGATTAACCATTGCCGGTCGCAATGTCGAGAAGTTGCAGTTGCTGGCCGACGAACTGCACACATCCGCCTACCCGCTGGACGCGACTCGATTTGAGGACGTCGAAGCCTGTGTCGAACATGCGATCCAATTTCACGGACGACTGGATGGAATCGCGAATTGTGTGGGATCGTTGATTCTCAAGCCGGCACACTCGACGAGTGAAGCCGAATGGTTTTCCACCTGCGCGACGAACTTGACCTCGGCATTCGCGGTCGTGAGAGCCGGTGCCAAGGCCATGATGAATACAGGCGGCTCCATTGCGTTGGTGTCATCGGCTGCGGCTCGAATCGGCTTCGCCAACCACGAGGCGATTGCCGCCGCCAAGGCTGGGGTTATCGGCCTGACTCTCTCGGCAGCCGCGACTTACGGTCCTCGTCGCATCCGAGTCAATTGTGTCGCTCCCGGCTTGGTCCGCACGCCGATGACTTCACGACTGACTGCCAACGAAGCCTCGTTGAAGGCATCGACCGCGATGCACACTCTCGGGCGGATTGGTGAACCGGAAGACGTCGCCGCAGCGATCGAATGGCTACTAGCCCCTGAACAGAGTTGGGTCACAGGCCAAGTGCTGGGAATCGATGGCGGCTTGGGTTCCGTCCGCTCCCGCTAACTTTCGGAGGATCTGATGAGCACACTTTCGGAACGAACTGAAGCACCTGTTTGGACGAGCCGATGGCTCGTCGCCGCGGGGTTCTACAACCTCTTGTGGGGCGCAGCGACGATCGCATTTCCCCATTTTCTGTTCGATGTCTCTGGCATCGATCGTCTGAATTATCCGGCAATCTGGCAGTGCGTGGGAATGATCGTTGGCGTGTACGGCATCGGCTATCTCATCGCAGCCGGTGACTCGCGAACACATTGGCCGATCGTGCTCGTGGGACTGCTGGGGAAAGTCTTCGGCCCGATCGGGTTCGTCGTGGCTCTTTTACGAGGAACATTTCCACCATTGTTTGGCTTGACGATCCTCACCAACGATCTGATTTGGTGGATTCCGTTCGCGATGATCCTTTGGGATGCGGCCAAGCATCGAAAAGAGGATCAGCGACCCGGCACGTTGCTGCGAAGGGAGTTCATCAAGGATAGCTCGATCAATGCCCCACCCGAGGTTGTCTTTGGCTTTCATGAAAGCCCGGATGCGCTGCGGCATTTGATTCCACCCTGGGAGAAGATGGAGGTCGTCGAGTCCAGCGAGTCGCTCCAGATCGGCAGCAGGGTCGTGTTAGGCGGGCGAATCCTAGGGCTTGTTCCGATCCGATGGGTCGCGGTTCACACCGAGTACGAGCCGCCTCACCTGTTTGCCGATCGCCAGGAATCGGGTCCGTTTGCTTGGTGGTATCATCGCCATCGGATCCTCGATGATGGTCAGGGCGGAACGGTTCTGCGAGACGAAGTCGAATATCAGACTCCGCTGGGACTGATCGGGCATTGGCTGGGTGGCTGGTTGGTTCGCCGCAAACTTGAAGGCATGTTCGCCTACCGCCATGAGACGACGCGCCGTTTGATCGAGTCCGAAGAGTGGACCGGAGCTGACGTTTGCATAACGACTCAAAGAAGCGCGACGGAGGTCGTGCTGGAAGACCGCTCATGAACGAATCTTTCCTCATCCTGTTGCTTCTGTCGCACTTCGCGGCCACCCTGTTCATGACGGGGGTCATTTGGTTCGTGCAGATCGTCCACTATCCGCTGTTTGCCAGCACGGGAAGCACTGATTTTCGGGCCTACGAGCAGCGACACTCGACCCTGACCACTTGGGTTGTCGCACCGCCGATGCTCGTGGAAGGGATTAGCGCCCTGCTCTTGTTCTGGTTTCGACCAACGGGTGTCTCGACTTGGCAACTGTCGATGGGACTGGCACTGGTGGCCGTCATCTGGCTATCGACCGCACTTGTCCAAGTTCCGTGTCACGACGCGTTGTCCCGGGACTTCGATTGGGCTGTGCATCAGCGGCTCGTCAGGACGAATTGGATGCGGACGGCCACTTGGAGTCTGCGGTCGCTGCTTGTTCTTTGGATGGTGCTATCTTCATTTCGCTAATGGAACAAGACTTTGAAACTCGATCACGAACGCCATATGCGGCGAGCCATCGCGCTGACGACCAATACACTTGAGTTACCTTTTGGGGCCGTCATCGTCCACCGGGAAAGCGGCGATACCGTTGCCGAGGGCTGGAACAGGTCGATGATCAACCCCATCTGGCATGGTGAGATCGACGCCCTCAACGCCCTGTTCCGATCCGGCCACAAAATTGCTGGCGGTGAGTTGGTGCTTTACACCACCGCCGAGCCCTGCCCAATGTGCATGTCGGCGATTCTGTGGAGCGGCATCCAGATGGTTGCGTTCGGCACATCGATCCGGTTCCTTCAGGAGCGTGGTTGGCGACAAATCGATGTCCTCGCCGATCAGACAACCGGAAATGATGTGAATCGGACGCTAGCGCGTTCCGGCTGATTGATGTTTCAGGAATTAACAATGTCTGCTGATTCACGAGTTCTGGTTACCGGCGGCACCGGCTACGTCGGCGGGCGATTGATTCCGTTGCTTGAGCAGCGTGGTTTTCGCGTGCGTTGCTTGGCTCGGCGGCCGGAGTTCTTGCAGCCTCGAGTCGGTCCCGCGACTGAAGTAATCCCCGGCGATGTGTTGCAGCCGGAGTCGTTGGCGACTGCGATGCGCGACATCCAAACGGCCTTTTATCTCGTGCATTCGATGGGGACCGGAAAGGACTTCGAGGACGAAGATCGCATCGCCGCTCGCAACTTTGCCGAAGCCGCAAAACGAAACGGAGTGCGGCGCATCATCTATCTCGGCGGCCTGGGTGAGGAGCAGCAGCAACTCTCGAAGCACTTGCGCAGCCGGCAAGAGGTCGGACTCATCCTGCGCGAATCGGGTGCGCAAGTCATCGAGTTCCGCGCGTCGATCGTGATTGGTTCCGGCAGTTTGTCGTTTGAATTGATTCGGGCGCTTGTCCAAAAGCTGCCGTTGATGCTCTGCCCGAGGTGGGTCTCGACACCGGCGCAGCCCATCGCGATTGAAGACCTATTGAGCTACCTGCTGGCCGCAATTGATTTGCCCGACGGGCCAAGCGACATCTTCGAGATCGGCGGTCCCGACCAAATGTCGTACAGCGACATCATGCGCGAGTACGCGCGGCAGCGTGGCCTAAAACGCTGGATGATCTCGGGGCCGTTTCTCTCGCCGCGTCTGTCGAGCTTGTGGCTGGGGCTGGTGACTCCGGTTTATGCGCGGATTGGCCGCAAGCTGGTCGAGAGCCTGCGAAATCCGACAGTCGTCACGAACTCACGCGCCCGCGATGTGTTCACGATTCAGCCACGCTGCGTCCGCGATGCCATCGCGCGAGCGCTCGTCAACGAAGATCACGAGTTGGCGGCAACACGCTGGTCCGACGCGATCAGTTCTTCGGGTCGACCCCAAAGTTGGGGCGGAATCCGATTCGGAACGCGATTGGTCGATGCGCGCGAAGTCGAGGTCGGCGTTCCGGTCGAAGCCGCATTCGCTCCGATTCAACGGATTGGCGGTGAAACCGGCTGGTACTACGGCGACGGACTCTGGCGGCTTCGGGGCTGTCTCGATTTGCTTGTCGGCGGAGTCGGCTTGCGGCGCGGTCGGCGTGATGCGGTCGATCTGCGAGTAGGCGATTCCGTCGATTTCTGGCGAGTTGAATCGCTGGAACCAAATCGCCGTCTGCGGTTGCTCGCCGAGATGAAACTTCCCGGCCGAGCATGGCTCGAATTTGAAGTCGAACCGACGGCCAGCGGTTCGCGGATTCGACAGACGGCCGTGTTCGATCCAGTTGGCCTGACCGGCTTGGCCTATTGGTACACGATCTACCCGCTGCACGAGTTTGTGTTCGGCGGCATGTTGAATGGCATCGCCGACGCCGCTCGCCGGTCAGTCGAACCAGAAACAACGTGGCGACCGACCGTGTTTCGACAAGTGGCGTGGTTGATTGGCTTCATCTTGGTCTGCTTCACTTCGGCTGGTTTAGGAGCGGCAGCCACGGCGACGTCCGTCAACGGCTGGTATCAAACGCTGACGAAACCGAGTTGGAATCCGCCCGACTGGCTCTTCGGCCCGGTCTGGACTGTGCTCTATTTTCTGATGGCCGTCGCCGCGTGGCTCGTGTGGCGTCGCCACGGCTGGCAATCCGCGCGATCGGCGTTGAATTGGTTTGGCATTCAACTCGCGCTCAACATGCTCTGGTCGTTTCTGTTCTTCGGTATGCAGCGCCCCGAACTCGCCTTCGTCGAGATCGTCGTGTTGTGGATCTCTATCGTTGCCACCTGTGTCGCGTTTCATGCCAAGTCCACAACCGCCGCGCTGTTGCTGGTGCCGTATCTGGCGTGGACCTCGTTCGCCGTCATCTTGAATTTCACGATCGGGAGGTTGAATTCCTGATGCGAGGCGACTTGGTTCCGTCGATCCGCATTCAGAGTTGCTACGACGCGCCAATTCGACTGACGGTGACTTCGAAGCCCAAATGGATTTTTCAGGCCTGGCTCCGATGTCCAATCGAGTCAAACAGAATGGCCTTGGCGGAGAACTCCCCGCCAGGGCCTGACACGCCATTGGCGCATCGGAGACCGGGATATCCCTTGGTCCGGCGCGGCGGACTTCCCAGCCGAGCCTGCCGCCGTTTCTCCCGGCTCTCGTATTTCATCCGAATTCGACGACTGAAATCAACCATTGGACATCGGAGTCACGCCTCCCAAAATCCACCGCGGAATTGTCCTGCGGTTTCTACGACAAGGTGCCTCGGCAGCGACAAGGCGGATGAACCCACTTTCTGGGGTTGCGGGCGAAGCCCGCGCCAAGGAATGCTCGCTCGCTCGATAATGGTCACTTCCCCGCCCGCAACACTTTGATCCACTCGACTTCCATCTTGAATGGCCCAGCCTTCTTGTCGCCGAGCATGAAGCCCACGGCGTTGATCTCCTTCGGGTCCACCGCACCGGCGTCCTTGACCACCCGGCCAAACGAAGTCGCTTCGAACATGTCGAGCGGCACTTTGACCTCGATCCATTCGTCCTTCTTGGTCTGCACAGTCGCCCGGTACGAGAAGGCGATCAACGGCTGGTTGAGGTAGAGGTTCAGAGAATACTCACGGCCATCGCCACGGACTTTGGCGAACAGGGTATCGCCTTTCTCGAGACCGAGCTTTTTGGCCTTGGTCCGAACCGACGCAAAGCCGCCGTTGTTTTTTAGGGATAGCGTGCCGAAGAACTCCAGGGTCTTTTTGTCGATGATCTTGAACTTGCCCTCGGAGATGCCGCCCATCACGCCATCGTTGACGGTCTGCCACTCCTTCGCAGCGTCGGCTCCGGTGAAATCGAACAACGGTTGAAGTGCGTCTTCAGCCATGACGAACGACCCAAAGACGACAAGGATTGAGAGTACGTAGGCGAGGCTCTTGCTGACCATTATCGACTCCTGAATTGTCTGCCCGGCGATTCGTGGTGATGCTCCTTCAACCGGGGTTCGTAGAACCAACTCTGCTAACATTTGCTTGGTGGAAAGAAAGTCCCTAAATCCGCGGCTGGAATCGGAGGCTTCGATGCCGATCTTTTATCTCAAGTTGTACTTCTGCACGCTCTTGGCCTTTTTCGCCATCGACATGGTCTGGTTGGGCCTGGTCGCTCGCGGATTCTACCAGAAGCATCTGGGCTTCTTGCTGCGGACCAACCCCAACTGGTCAGTGGCTGTCGTGTTCTACCTGCTGTTCGTGTTTGGCCTGTTGGTTTTCGTCGTGGTTCCCAGCCTGGAAACTGGCTCGACGAAAAAGGCTCTAATCCTGGGAGCCTTGTTCGGTCTGATCACCTACGCCACGTATGACCTGACCAACCTGGCGACGGTCAAGGACTGGCCGTGGGTCGTGACCGTGGTGGATCTGTTATGGGGCAGTGTCCTAGCCACTTCGGTCAGCTATCTGGGGTTCCTGGCTGGCAAGTGGTTGAAGTGAACTCTTGGGCAAAATAGTGATGATGAAACTCGGCGAACCACTCTTTGATAGCGACCCCAACACGGATTCGAGCGGAGCATCGAATCCGGCTGCGCGAACGCTAATCCAATTCTTAGTGGATGAACAAGCCTATGCGGTGCCCTGTGTTCAGAGCGGCGGCCAGCCATATAGTGCATTCGTAGCCCGAAAACCATCGCGTATCACCCAGCGATTCTGCTTACACGCTGGAGAAGCGGTTGCTCGCGGCGGTCGGCCCCGAGCGACGAGCCGAAGCGATGGACGTTATTGAAACGGCGCGTGTCAGTTGGAAGCTCCGCGATGACGACCACCTGCTTGCCGCCCGAATCGTTTCCCGGAACTGGATCACGTCTTCTAGTGCCAGTCGCCGATGACCACCAGCCGTGCGGGTTGCGGTTCATAGTCCTCAATCGCACCAGCGTTGCAGCGATGACTCGCTGACGTTGATGGCTTGTGCCACTTGCTTCGGAGTGACGAGCATTTCCACGAGTCAGGCCTTTTCCCAGAGGCATTGATAAAAATGGACGATTTGAACGACATATGGTTCGTCAATGCATCTTCCTGAACCTTGGTATTTTTCAGTTTTTCTGCAAGATTTTAAGTCATTTAACGGCATGACGTTTTGGGAAACCAGGCCCATCGGATTGAACGATTTGAACGAATTTTAGTTGACGAACAGCCGGCGCGTGGCTAAAACTCGAACACACGATTTGAACGATTTGTGAAATGGTCAATCGAATGTCGATTGGCAGTCGCAAGTCAAAAAAAACCAGCAAGGAGAGCGTGTCATGTGGAATCGAAGGTTTTTCTTGAGTGTGGCGGCGATGGCCGTGATGGGAATGGGCCAAGGATCGGTCTCGGCCGCGAACGCAGCCGAGAAGGACATCGTCACGACAGCGGTCGAGGCCGGTTCGTTTAAGACTTTGGCGGCGGCCTTGAAAGCCGGTGGATTGGTGCAGACTCTGCAAGGTAAGGGGCCGTTCACGGTCTTCGCTCCAACGGATGAAGCGTTCGCCAAGCTGCCAGATGGAACGGTGGAAACGCTGCTGAAGCCCGAGAACAAAAGGCAGCTCGTATCGGTGTTGACCTATCACGTCGTGGCGGGCAAGGTGGCAGCGGCTCAGGTCGTCAAGTTGGATGCGGCAGCGACCGTGAATGGCCAGCGAGTGAACATCAAGGTTGAAGAGGGCAATGTGCGAGTCGATCAGGCGACCGTCGTGACGGCCGACATTCATTGCTCGAACGGGATCATTCACGTCATCGATCAAGTGATCCTGCCGTCTGCGGACAACATTCCGTCGACGGCTGACAAGGCGGGGATGTTCAAAACGTTGCTCGCGGCTGCGAAGGCTGCTGGACTCGTCGAGGTGCTGTCGGGGGATAAGCCGCTGACAGTGTTCGCTCCGACTGATGATGCTTTCGCGAAACTGCCGGCCGGTACCGTCGAGAGTCTGCTCAAGCCAGAGAACAAAGAGAAGCTGGCCGCGATTCTG
>CAZPUJ010000478.1:0-29078 GCA_964589725.1 uncultured Planctomycetaceae bacterium | reverse complement strand
CCTCGCACCAGCGCTCCGGCCGGATCACGGGATTCAGCAAGTGCTTCTTGGCCGGGTGCAGCTTCCGCGACACGCCAGGCGTCGCTTCCAGCAGTTGGTTGTCGAGGAACAACTCCGTCGTGAACGGCACCTCGTCCGCCGGCGCGGTCCGATTGGCGGCTGGCGCGGCGGTATGGTCGGCCGACGCGGTCTGCAAAGTCAACAGCGCCGCTCCCGCGGTTCCTGCGGCCTGAATAAACTGGCGACGATTCGATTTCATCGAGTGGTTCCTAGCATGTGTTCACTAGCCTTATAGTGACAGCGCCGCCGCGGTGACGTCGGAGTTGCGGTCATCTTGCGTTAGAAATCCTGGAGAACGTCCGCTTCCGGCTGGTGGGCATTCATGAAGTTCATGAGGATGCCGTGATGCGCCACCGCTTCGCCAGAGTCACACAGCCACCAGCCGCTCAGCAGACGAGGCACCAACCATCGTGCAGGATTTTGCATCGTGTTCACTTTCCGAAGCGTCAATGTGGTCTGTCCTGTCTCCGCACGGTGGCCAATACAGATCGCAAAACTCAGTCGGTGAATTGAAACGAGAACAAATCGTCGTCGCGGAGCACGAAGTGGAGTCGATCACGGCTTATTGCCTGCGGCCGCGTCGCCGGTCACTTTGAAATCGGCTCCGGCGAAGTTGTCGGGATGAAGGAACGCGACATCCAACTCGCGTCCTTCCAGGAATCCGTCTTGGTTGAGGTCGCCGCGATCGAACGTCTTCTTGAAAAACGCTTCCGGGATCGGCTGCTTGCCCACGAACCGTTGAATCTCCGCCTTGTCGAGCTTGTTGTCGTTGTTTCCGGCTTTCTCGTCGCGGTCGACGGATGCCAGCCATTGATTGGCGATCGCGCCACTTTGCACCGAGATGTAAACCACACCGTCTAAACAAACGGGCGTCGTCTTGATATTTCGCAGCATGACCTTCGCAAACCAGCGACGCTTACCGAACTGGGGGTCGTAGCCGATCAACTGGCCGGTCCCCGCCACCACGATCTCATCGCGACCGTCCACCGTGCAGATGACCGGGTGCGAGTAATTCACCGCCATGTCGAGTCGCTCGTCCTGCCAACGCAACTTGCCCGTGACTTTGTCAAAGGCCGAGAGGGTGGGATCGAGATTGTCGTCCTGGCAGAACAACACCAAGTCGCGAGACAGCACCGGCGACATCCCCGGCCCCCACTTGAAGACGAAGAACGGCGTCGGGAAGATCACCAGCGTCAGCAGCAGGCTCGCCGAGATGTTCGCGGTACGAACGGGAGAACAACCGCTGCGGCTCAGGTTTTTCATGCGGACTCTCCCTTCAGAACAGCTCGACCAGCGGCTTGCCTTCGTCGAGCAGGTTGTATGGTCGGTTCTGATTGTCGAACGCCTCCAGGTTGTGGATGTCCATCGCGTGATAGACGGTCTTGGTGACGTCCGCCGGAGTGACCGGGCGTGTGGCTGGGTATTCGCCGTAGCGGTCACTTGCTCCGTAAGTCTGACCGCCTCGGATGCCGCCGCCGGCAAGCACATCGGTGAGACAGTGCGTCCAATGGTCGCGGCCAGCTCCAGTGACGCCTCCCGATCGTGGGTCGCCGATCTTCGGTTTGCGTCCCATTTCGCTGGTGATCATCAGCAAGGTTTCATTCAGCATTCCGCGATCCGCCAAGTCTTCAATGAGAGCCGAGAACCCGCGGTCGAACTCGGGTAGCAGATCGTCTTTCAAACAACCGAAGTTGTTGCCGTGCGTATCCCACCCGCCGCCGCTGAGGCACTTCTTGGCAATCTTTTCATCTTCCTCGGACCAGAAGACGGTCACGAACGGCACGCCGGATTCGACGAGTCGGCGTGCGGCCAGGAGGCTCATGCCGTTGATCGTGGCACCGTATCGGGCGATCGATTCGGGCTTCTCGCGAGAGACGTCGAAGGCTGCCGTCGTCGCGGCGGACGTCAGCAGTGAAATTGCTCGCTCCTGCTGACTGTTCCAGGTTTGGACTGCGGCAAACTGATCGAGATCGCGCCGGACGTTGTCGAGTCCCGACAGCAACTCCTTCCGCATGCCGAATCGCCTTCCGGGCACGTCGGCCGACAGGACAAGGTCAGGTGCCCGAAACTCGGTCGGCTTGTCCCGACGTCCCAAGACATACAGCGGATCGTGCTTGATGCCCAACCGAGCGGCGAACTGTCCTGGGCGGGTATAGGGAGCTTGGCTCGGCTTGTAGGGCAAAGTGACTGCATTGGGCATTCCGGTGCGCTGCGGACGCTTCGCCGCGACAACACAACCCATGTAGGGCCAGTCGTCAGGGTACGGAGTGCGATTATTCCCTTGGGTCAAGAACGTAGGATCGGGTACATGCCCGGTCAGGTTGTGGTAGTAGCCGGCATGATGGTCATTGGTGTTGACCGTCGCTCCGACAGAATTGATGAGCGCGATGTGGTGAGCCTGCTTCGCCAGCAGCGGAAGGTGCTCCGAAAGTCGCACGCCTGGCGCTGACGTAGCGATCGGTTGAAACGGCCCGCGATATTCCAGCGGCGCGTCGGGCTTCAAATCCCACATATCGAGATGTGAAGCGCCGCCACAAAGGAAAAACAGGATGGTCGACTTCGCCGTCGGTCGCCCGCTCGCCGACTTCACCGCGGTCTCAGCCTGAGCCGACCGCCCGAATGCCTGACCGGCAACCCCAACGCTCGACGCCACCAAAAACGTGCGTCTGTTGAGTCCGAGGATTTGATGTGGAGTGACCATGTTTCACGCCAGCGATGGAACTGTTTCAAACTCTTTAAGTCGTGGGAACCGTGGGCTAGCTGGGATTATTCAGCGAACCGATTTTTGATCAGCCGGAACGTGCTAGCGTCCGGTTTTTCAGCAACCGGGGCTAGCGCCGCGCGGCTGATGAGATTACATGGGTCACCCAATGATCTCCCGCACGGGGTCTCCTCCGTGAGCGATTGGAATCGGGCGGCCGGTGTGGTCGGAGACCGTTTGGTGTGGGTCGATGCCCATTAACTGATAAATCGTGGCGACGAAGTCGGCGGGCGAGACCGGATGAGACGCCGGGTAAGCACCGATCGCGTCGGTCGAGCCGTGGACCAAGCCCTGCTTCACGCCTCCGCCGAACAGCAAACTGAATCCGCATTGAGGCCAGTGATCGCGGCCGGCGCTGGCGTTGACCTTGGGAGTCCGGCCCATTTCGCCCATGACGACGACCAACGTCGAATCCAGCAGTCCGCGCGAATCGAGATCGTTCAGCAGCGCGGGGATCACTTGATCGAGCAGCGGCAGATTCAGGTTCTTCAACATGCCGAAGTTGTTCGAGTGCATGTCGTAGGCGTGGCCGTAATGGTCGAAGATTTCTTGATGGACGCTGACGAATGGGACGCCGGATTCCACCAGCCGTCGCGCGATGAGCAGGCTCGCGCCGACGATGCCCCATCTGCCCCGATCCGGGAAAGCACGGCATGCAGACGGCACCCGGCAAGTCGCTCGGCCCCAGTCCCAGGTACTGGCAGATCGCACCGATGTCCGGTGGATCGGTCGGCATCGCTTGGGCGGCGGGATTGCCATCCGTGAAGCCGGTCATGATCGGCAGCGGATCATGCGAGTTGAACATGTGGCTGAAGGTGCGAATCAAAGTCGCTCGGTGCATCCACTGCGCGAGCTTCGGCAGATGCTCGCAGATCGACAGTCCGGGGACTGATGTCGCAATGGGATTGAACTCGCCGCGGATCTCGACCGCAGCCTGCGGCTTCAAATCGACCATATCGATATGCGACGGACCTCCGAGCAAATTGAACATGATCACGGACTTCGCCGGGCCGCGAGTTCCTCCGCCGGTGTTCGCCGCCTGAGCGGCTCGCGACCAATTCAACCCGCCAAACAACGATAGCCCGCCGACGCGCATCAATTCGCGGTGCGTGATTCCATCGCACAGTCGCTTCTCGGAACCGAGGACTCGCAGCATGTTCATTCCCCTTTCTCTGTCTTCGAGACAGCCTCAGCGTTTTCGTTCGCTGCGTCCAACGTCGATCGGATCTGGACCCGGATCATGGCGCGAGCCCGCTCGACGTCACGGTCGCGAATGGCGTCGAGCAGTTCGCGATGCTCCCAACAAATGCGTTCCGCCGAGGCCGAGGACGGTTTCGAACGCGGCATCATCTGGAAGAATTGCACCAAGACTTGCTGCATGCCGGCGATCAGCCGCGATCCGGTCATCTCCAGGATCAGCGAGTGAAACTTCACGTCCAGCTCGACCGTGCGAGCCGACGCCATGTCCTCCAGAACCGCTTGTTCCAGCTCTCGCTCGATCAGACCAAGCCGTTCAATCTGCTCGACGGTGGCAGCTCGAATCGCCAGCTCAATGGCCCCGACCTCCAGCGCGTAACGAAGTTGAGCAAGGTCTCGCCAGTCATCGGGCGAGGTCATCAGCGAGGGCAAACTATTTTGAAACAGCCGCAACGGATCGGGACGCCGAACGATCAGCCCTTTCCGTTTGCGTCCCTCCAGAAGTCCGAGCGCCTGCAAGCGACTGACCGCTTCGCGCGTGACCGTCCTCGACGCACCGTACTCGGCGGCGAGCTGAGCCTCGGTCATGAAGAACGAGCCGTCGGTTAATCGCTCCGCTTGAATCCGCTGGCGGATCTTCCGAGCAAGTTCTCGAACTTGGGTCGCGGGGCGTGAGCTAAGGACGGCAGCGTCCATTTAATGTCTCCTTCGGTTCGGCAATGTACCACTTTGAAATCGACACGGTCAATAAGTAGGATTTATTAGCGTCGGAGCCATCGACACCGTTAATAAGAATGAGCGGCGGGCGACCAACATCAAGAACTCGGGCTGAGAACCTAACGGACGACCCGCATGATTGACCTCTCGCAATCAACCTTGGCCTCGCCGCTGGTTCATTCCGTGGCAACGGACCCCGGTAAGGTCTGGACGAAAGACGCCGCCGTGGCGATCGAGGCTCCGCCGGATACGGATGTTGATCCACGACCCGAAGCGCAATGGTCGCCTGACGCCCCGCGCACCGGCGTCTGTGGCGCGGTCGGGTCGCGAGTGATCGCTCTGCTGGGCGGCGGCTATCGGATGTACTACTCACAGATTCTGCCGCGACCTGGATTTCCCGCCGGAGCGAACGACTACGACAACTCGACGACGCGCATCTTGAGTGCCTTCTCGGCGGATGGCGATCTGTGGACTCCGGAGCCCGGCGTGCGACTATCACCGCAGGCGGGAGGTGCCGGCGAGTTCCGCATTGTCTCTTCTGAAGTTGTCCCCGTTGGTGATGGCCGCCGACTGCGGATGTACTACGAGTGCTGCGCTGGTTCGCAATCAGTCACGAATTCGATCCGCAGCGCCGTCTCGACTGACAGCGGACTCGAATGGACGCCCGAGCCTGGTGCGAGATGGGAAGTCGCGGGCCGTAATCTCTCGGCACCTCGAATTGTCTTTCTGAGCGACGGACGCTGCCGGCTGTATTGCGTCGAGCGAGGTCGCGGCATCATCAGCGCCGTATCGGATGAAGATGGTTTGGTGTTCGAGTCCGAACCGGGCGTACGTCTTGCTCAGGATGGAACCTACGACTCGCACGCGGCGTTCGCGCCCGAGATTCTTCGCGTGGCCGATGCTGGTTATGTGATGTACTACGCCGGATACAATCAGCCGAATCGCGCATACATCCTGCGAGCCGTCTCGGACGACTGCCTGACTTGGCACAAAGACTCCGAGCCGGTCCTCTCACCCAGCCCCGGCGGTTGGGACGGCGCGAAGTGTTCCGAGATGTGTGTGATCCGCCTGCCGCAGCGCGATGGCACAACTCCTCGCTATCGCATGTTCTACGAAGCGTGCGATGGGACTGCGAAAGACGAACGTGGCGTGTGGCGCATCGCCAGCGCAACCAGTGTGGCTGGCCAGAACTCAAAATGAGGAATCCCAATGATTCGCAGCATCACCATTTTATTCATCGTCGGAATCGCTCCGCTCACGGCAACCGCTGAAGACATCGGCTCGCGTCGCGAACTCTTCGTCGACGACGCGCTGATCGAGCGACTGTCGGGCAAGGCCGAACTGCGGCTGCATCACCCGGTCCCACAGGAACTCGCTCTGGAGCATGACGAACCGTGGGAAGGGAGCGGCTGCGTCTATCACAGCATTTTCAAGGACGGCGACCGCTTCCGGATGTACTACGCCGCCGGCCAACTGACCGTCACTCCCAACGGAGTCAATGCCGGCACCCACGGTCAGTTCTGCTGCTATGCCGAGAGCGATGACGGCATCCATTGGCGTAAGCCCGCGCTGGGCTTGCATGAGTTTCAGGGGAGCAAGGCCAACAACATCGTCATGGTCCGACAGAAGGTCGGGGATGCGAGTTCCGAACCCGGCGAGCCAGCCGTGTTCAAGGATGAGAACCCCGCGGCCCCGCCTGATGCCCGTTACAAGGCGCTCCTTCCGGCTAACCGATTGCCAGCCGACCACCGCCGAGGATTGGTCGCGTTCAAGTCGCCGGACGGACTGCATTGGTCGCCGATGAGCGACAAGCCGATCATTACTGCCGGAGCGTTTGACTCGCAGAATCTTGCGTTCTGGGATGCCAAGCACGGCCACTACCGCGCGTATTGGCGCTATTTCACCAAGGGAGGTGACGATGACGAAAAGGTTTGGAATCCACAGGGGCATCGGGCCATTCGCACGGCCACCTCCCACGACTTCCTCAACTGGAAAGACCAGATGGACCTGCGGTATGTCGATTCGCCGTCGGAGCAGCTCTACACGAACCAAGTCAAGCCCTACCATCGCGCGCCTCATTTGTTGATCGGCTTTCCGACGCGTTACGTCGAGCGAGGCCACAACGACGGCCCCGACCATGAGGCTCGTGCGAGTGCCGGACCAGATCGAACCCGCCGTTGGTCCGCGTCGCTGCGGGCGCTCCCCGAACTGGAAAATCGTGAGCGGCGGGCCAAAGCCAGCGAGCGCTACGGTCGAGCCTTGACTGAAGGGCTGTTGATGGCGAGTCGCGATGGAGTCACCTTCAAACGCTGGAATGAAGGATTTCTACGCCCCGGAATCGAACGTAAGGGAACCTGGAACTACGGGCATCAATTCATCGCCTGGCATCCGATCGAGACGAAGGGAACGCTCGAAGAAGCTCCCAACGAACTCTCACTCTACGCCGTCGAAAGTTACTGGACCGACAACAGCGACCTGCTGCGCCGCTACACGCTGCGACTGGATGGGTTTGTTTCCGTGAATGCTCCAATGAGCGGCGGCGAACTCGCCATGAAGCCGTTGACCTTCTCAGGCAAGTCGTTGTCGCTGAACTTCGCGACATCCGCAGCCGGCAGCCTGCGTGTCGAACTCCAAGACGTCCAAGGCAAGCCGTTGCCCGGATACTCGTTGGATGATTGCGAGGAACTCTTCGGCGACACACTCGACCGCAACGTGACCTGGAAGATGATGGCCGATCTCTCGCCGTTGATTGGCCAGTCGGTGCGCGTGCGGTTCGTCCTGCGCGATGCCGATCTGTACTCGTTCCAGTTCCGCGACTGCCCATGAAATGGTTGGAGTCGACGTGCAGGCGATAATGCATGAGGAAGGCGAATGAACCCCGCAATCTGTTTGTGTTTCACGCTTCCGGCGAGGCTGTGAAGCGGGCGTATGCCGAGCATGGCTATCTGCCTTTGGGCCGGATCCTCACGGATGCCGGGCTGCAGGCCATGCGTACCGAGTGCATGGCGGCACCGGCGACGGCACCGGCCGACACGCCAATAAGGACAAGAAGAAAAACAAATCGAAATAGAAACGGCTCCCGCCAATTCAGTAGACCGTGGTTTGGATCCCCGATCGTGTGGCAGGAATGGCCGACACCGAGCATTGATTGCCGGTGATCGAGCCGGTTGATGAAGCTGCCTCGTTTCGGTTTCTGATCGAGTCCGGAAAGATTTGAGTAACCTCATCATGGTTGCTGCCATGATGGGTGGAGTAATCATGACTGACGCTGATGACGATGCCGTGATCGATGGTTGGTGCCTTGCGCCGAGTGCGCGAGGGCGACGTGGCTGCGTTTGAGCCGGTGGTGCGGCGGTTGGAACGCCCCTTGCGCGTGTGGCTCGCCGCGCATGCTCTGCCTGGTGAAAGGCCCGGAAGTGATCCTGGGCCACTGGCTGCCGCCGACGGAGAACGAGCGGGCGCGAGTCGGCGCCGCGCCGTTGCTCTGGCCGATTCCGGATCGCGATCCCGTGATGCTCTACGCGGTGGCGATCGCGGCGCGGAAGAGCAGCGATCGGCCCGTGCTGCTGCGAGCCGATTCGCGGTTGCGATTCCGGGGACGAACGGAGCGACCACAAACGGTGCGTTTCGAATACAGTGCTCAGAAGATGTACGGCGTCTTCGCGGGAAAGTTCGAAGCGGACGTTACGCCGGAGTCGCTCCGCCCAGCCGGTGAGACTTGGGAACTCGAATTGCCGCTCGCGAACTTTCGCCCGCTGCACCCACATTTGGCTTCGTCGGCCGACGGCTTGGAACTGACTGACATCTATGCCCTGACCATCGAAGTCGATGCGGGGTTGGAAATCACCCACATCGAATTGTCACCCCGTCATTGAACCCTCCTTTCGGAGATTCTCGATCTGATGACTGAGCCGTCCGCGCAACGCCGACACGATCTGGATGCCCTGCGCGCGTTCGCAATGCTGTTGGGGATCGGGTTGCACGCAGCCCTGTCGTTCGCGCCCTTTCCGTGGACGGTTCAAGACGTCCGACAACACGAACTCTTCAGTTTATTTTTCGTGGCTGTGCATGGCTTCCGCATGCCACTGTTCTTTCTCGTGAGCGGCTTCTTCACCGCGATGTTGTGGCGACGGCAAGGGGTCAAGGCATTGCTGAAACATCGTTTCCAGCGAGTCTTCATTCCGTGTCTGCTGGGGTTGATGACGATCATTCCGGCGCTGCACTGGGTCTCAAGTTGGGCGCTGGCGTCGGCGCGTCAGAAGCAAATCAATATCGACAAGTCGCCGCCAACCAGTCTCGCCTTGGCCATCCGGCAGCGAGACTCTGCGAGCATCGAGCGATTCATCGCGGAAGGAGCCGACCTGAACGCGCAGGACGCAGAGTTCGGCGTGACGATGCTCGCGTGGGCGGCTCTGTTCGGAGACGAAGATGCGGCGCGGCTCCTGATTGAAAATGGTGCCGACGTGCAGGGCCGCACTCGCGATGGCTCGTCGGCACTGCATGCGGCCATGTACCTGGGACATCCGGCCGTCGTGCAACTGTTGCTGAGCCACGGAGCCGATCCCGAAGCTCAGAATAATCGAGGCGAACGACCACTCGACAATTCGCGGACCGATTGGGCAACGACGCAGTACATAGCGGGCCTGCTGCGAGTTCCGCTGCGACCGGAAGAAGAAGTTCGTGCTGGTCGAAAAGAGTGCCGGAAACTGCTCCCGGCCAGTGCTGACCGAGTCGCAACGACGACCAACCAGACAGAGAACAAATTCGCGTCGCAACTGCAAAACGTCCGATTGACGTATGCGGCCGCGCTCTCCTCGGAGCGTCTTCGGATTCGCTGGAGTACAACCGCAGAACCGTTTCACCTGATTCTCACATCGGTCTTCGATCATCTCTGGTTCTTGTGGTTTCTGTGCTGGCTCGTGCCATGCTTCGCGGCGTTCGTGACGGTCGCGGACCGTTGCGGTTGGAAGAGGCCGCCGAGTTGGCTCGTCCTGTCTCCCGTGCGGTGTTGCTGGCTGCTGCCGCTCACGCTGCTGCCGCAGTTGCTGATGGGAAGCCTGTCACCCAGTTTCGGTCCGGACTCCTCCGCAGGAGTGCTCCCGCAACCGCATCTGCTGTTGTATTACGGACTCTTCTTTGCGTTCGGCGCGTTGTACTTCGACTGCGATGACTCGGCAGGACGGCTCGGACGATGGTGGTGGCTGACGATCCCCGTCGCACTGATCGTCGTCCTGCCGGCCGGCTTAGCGACCATTTCCTCACCCGCGTTGTCCGGCAGCCTTCAGGTTGGCTATGCGTGGCTGATGACGTTCGGAATGATCGGTCTCTTCCGCCGCGCGCTCACTCCCGAATACGCGGTCATTCGATATGTCTCGGACTCGTCCTACTGGCTGTACGTCGCGCATCTTCCGCTGGTGATTGCCGGTCTGGACTACGGTGACGCTCGAAGACCCCACGCATCCGGCAGTTCAGCGCGGACGCATTGCCTTCAGCACAGCCGCCGCTTCCACGACGGGCACCTTTTCCTGTGCGAGCTGCCATCCGGATGGACATACCGATCAACTGCTGTGGGTCTTGAAGACTCCGATCGTCACGGACGGCAATCAGATCATGCCTCGCTCCACGATGCCGGTCCGTGGCCTGCGCGACACGGCTCCGTTTCATTGGGATGGCATCCCCGGAGATCCATATGGGGGCATCAACAGTGCTCATGTCCGCGACAACGTTTCGCCCAACAGCAGCGTTGATCAGCCGGAGAGCAGCCCGCGAAATCTGATCGACGGCGGCCTCGCTTCGACCATGAGCAAGGAGGGCGATCAGTCCGTCAACGACGAAGGGAAAGCGGGTAAACTCTCGGCAATGGAACGGGACGACATGGCGAAGTTCCTGTTGAGCGTCCCTTATCCGCCGGCTCAACGACGTGCGTACAACAACGTCCTGTCGAGCGAGGCAGCGAAGGGATTTCAGTTGTTCCACATCGATGGCGACAACGATCCCAGCAAGCCCCAAGTCAACCGCTGCGGCGACTGCCATCGGATGCCGCACCTCGTGAGCACCAACACGCCGGGAACCGGGATGGACGCTCCGACTTGGCGAGGTGCCTATGACCGCTGGCTGATCCTGCCGCAACGTCGGCTGAACATCATCGACTTCGACTTCTATCAGCGTGTCGCCGAGCAAGGCACACCCGAGCGAAACGTCTGGCAGTTCTCATGGGGTGGCCGCAAGCGATTTGATCCCGTGTGGGACATGGTGCTCGAAGGCAGCACCGGTTTCTCCGGAGCCTTCGCGCGGCAAGTGACGCTCAACCAAAAGTCTGCAGAAGCCGCATTGACGGTCGATTTGCTCGATGCCTTGGAACAGGCCGCACGAGATGGCGGCGTCGTGTTCCACGGAGACGGCGTCTTCATCGAAAACGGGAAAGCCACGCCTGTACCACTTCAATTCGTACCGGAGTTACAAGGCGGCGCTTACCTCAAGCGATACGGTGGCAACGAGTCGTTCGGCCCGTCGTACTCCCGCGCGACGCTGACTTCATTGGCATCGACCGGCCGCTTCGTCGGCACCTTCACGGGACGACTCGGCAGCAAAGTGGACTACGACAACCCACAGCCTGCCCTCTGGACTCTAGGACCGATCGAGCAGCAGCGCGGCAAGCAGGAGTTCCCGATTCTCTTCGGCCAGAATACCACCATGACGATCAGCGGGCGGCACATTCAGACGGACGCCCAAATCATCGTCGACGGCCATCGCGTCGCTGGTTCCGTGAACTGCGAGGGCGAGACGGTGAAGGTCGAACTGGCGGCGTTGCCATCCTTTGGGATGCACTTCCTGCAGATCCAGAACTCAGACGGCCTCGTCAGCAACGACTTCATCTTCCATGTCGCTGACAAAGATCCTGCGGTGGCCGATCCGAAGCGTCAAACCCTCGGCGAGATCCTCCGCCAATCCAAGTGGGATCGGCTCATCGGAAACTGGGTGGACGCCGAGTCCAAAGGCGCGGCTCTCAAATCCACTTACGCCTGGAAGATCAAAGACCGAGTCATTGAGTCGACCAGCAAAGAAGCCAACAACGAATCGGTCGCACTCATGGCAGTCAACGCCGAGTCCGGCGAAGTCTTCCACACCGGAGCCGACCGCAACGGCACGTTGTTCACCGGCAAGTGGGAGCTATCGAAGGACGGAGACGCGGTTCTCGAAGCCGCATTCACCAGCGGCACCGGCGACAAAGGCTCGATCAAAATTCGGTATCATCTCGCAAACGACGATACGCTCGTGCTGACTGTCGAACTCCCACAGCCCATCACGATCAAGATGATTCGGTTCAACGAGGAGAAAAATCCATGAAGCTTGCCAGCATTCCAGTTTGCTTTCTGATTTTCATTGCGTGTGGTTCGCAGGCGATGTCACAGACGAATTGGCCTCAGTTTCGAGGTGCCGATTCGCGCGGCGTCGCGAGCGGTAGCAATCTTCCTGATCGCTGGTCGGCGACGGAGAACGTGGCTTGGAAGACTGACATTCCGGGGCGCGGCTGGTCGTCTCCGATTGTTTGGGGAGACCGCGTCTTCCTCACGACGGTCATCAATACGGGCAAGGCCGAAGAGCCGAAGAAGGGACTGTATTTCGGCGGCGATCGACCGAAGCCTGCGGACTCCGTGCATCAATGGAAAGTCTTCTGTCTCGACCTGAAGACCGGCGAAGTTCGTTGGGAGCGGCAGGTCCACGAAGGGAAGCCGGAGACGCCGATCCACTTGAAAAGCAGCTACGCCTCGGAGACTCCGGTCACGGACGGCGAGCGAGTTTATTGTTACTTCGGCAACGTCGGCGTTTTCTGCTTCGACCTTGATGGTCAGGAAGTTTGGAAGCACGCGCTCAAGCCGCAGGCGATTCGATTCGGCTGGGGGACCGCTGCGTCGCCAGTGCTGCATCGCGATCGACTCTTTCTCGTGAACGACAACGATCGGGATTCCTATTTGCTCGCGCTAGATGCCAAGACGGGCGAGCAAGTCTGGCGAACGCCTCGCGACGAGAAGAGCAACTGGGCGACGCCGTTCGTCTGGCAGAACGCTCAACGCACCGAGATCGTGACGCCGGGAACAGGCAAAGCTCGGTCCTACGATCTGGAAGGCAAGCTGCTCTGGTCACTAACCGGTATGTCGAGCATCACGATTGCCACGCCGTATGAACACAACGGGTTGCTCTATCTCAGTTCGGGCTATGTGATGGACCTGACGAAGCCGATCTACGCGATTCGGCCGGGAGCGGACGGCGACATCTCGCTCAAAGACGGCAAGACGTCGAACGAGTTCATCGTGTGGTCCCAACCGAAAGCCGGTCCGTACAACCCGTCAACGTTGATCGTCAACGAGCGGTTGTATGTGCTTTACGATCAAGGGATCGTGAGCTGTTTCCAGGCAAGCGATGGCAACAAACTCTTCGGTCCACAGCGATTGCCGAACGGCCGCGCGTTTACGTCTTCCCCATGGGCCTACGACGACAAAGTCTTCTGCCTGAACGAAGATGGCGTCACGTTCGTACTCAAGGGGGGCGAACAATTTGAAGTGCTTCACACGAACTCGCTCGCCGAAGATGATATGTGCATGGCGACTCCGGCCATTGCCGGAGACCGGTTGATAATCCGGACGTCGGCTCGCCTATACTGCATCAAATCATCGACCGCGTCAGCAGCCCAGACAAAGACAAGCCGAATTGAATACCGCATCGGAGAATCACAATGACGACTGATTTTCTTTCGCAAACCAAAGCCACGTCGCACTCCGTTGCGGCGACATCTTCGCTGGCTCGCGCGAATCCTCAAAACCCTGGGCGATCGCGCGGGTGGATGCGGCGGATCGTCTTCGCCGTGACCGCCGTCGCGGTTGTTGCCGGAGCGACGCTGTATTTGCGCGGAGGAGTGTTGGCTCCGCCATCGGGACCGAAGCTGACTCACACCATCGCGCGGGGTGATTTGCAGGTGACGGTGACCGAAGAGGGGAGTCTGGAGAGCTCCAGCAACAAGGACATCAAATGCCGAGTCCGCGGGGGAAGCACGGTCCTGTGGATCATCAAGGCCGGCACGCCAGTGCAGCCTGGTGATGTGCTGGTCAAGCTCGACACCAAGGTCATCGACGACAACATCAACGCGCAGCGGATCAAGTACCAGAATGCGTTGGCGGTCTTTGCCCAATCTGAAAGCGACGTGGCAATCGCAAAGATCAACATTCAGGAGTACCTCGAAGGGACTCTTCGCACTGACAAGCAGACTCTGCTGAAGGACATCAAAATTGCCGAATCGCAATTGGTTGCGTCGCAGAATCTGGTGGATCACTCGCGGCGGATGAACCGCAAGGGCTTCGTCAACCAGCTTCAATTGAAGACTGACGAGGATACCGCCGAGCACAAGCAGATCGAACTCGATGTCCTGCACACCAAGCTCGATGTCTTGGAGCGTTACACGAAGGCCAAAAAGATTGAGGAACTCACCGGCATCCTGAAAGCGAAGGAGGCCAAGCTGGCGTCCGATCAAGCGGGCCTCAAACTCGAGAAAGACCGACTGGATCGCGAAGAAGAGCAGCTCCCACGCTGCAACATCACTGCGGAAACCAGTGGCATGGTCATCTATCCCGTCACCGAGCAATGGAAGAATCAGCCGAACATCGAAGAGGGCGCAATCGTCCGTGAAGACCAAGTTCTGCTGGTCATTCCCGACCTCGACCAGATGCAGGTGAAGCTCGGAGTTCATGAAGCCTATGTGGATCGCATGAAGCTGGGTATGCCCGCTCGCATCCAACTGCAAGGCGAGTTCGTGGACGGCGAAGTGTTGTCGGTTGCGTCGGTGACTCGGCCCGCCGGTTGGTGGAACGGAAACCAAGTGAAGTACGACACGATCATCAAACTCAAATCGCAGCAGGGACTCAAACCGGGGATGAGCGCGTCGGTCGAAGTCTTCCTCGCTCGTCACGAAAACGTCTTGACGATTCCCGTCGCGGCCGTAGTGGAGCAAGAAGGTGAGTTCTTCTGCTGGGTGAAAACCGCCGAGACCACTCAGCGCCGGCGGCTCGATCTGGGTGACAGCAACGACCAGTTCATCGTCGTCAACGGGGGAGTGAAGGAAGGGGACGAGGTCGTGCTCAATCCTCGCGCCATTGTTCAAGACGCTCAGATCGACGCGCTGAAGCCGGTGACCGGCAATCGGCCGGGCGAGCCGAAGCCGGCCGCGAAAGCGAGTGAGAAAGCCATTTAACCCGCAGCGTGAGCGAGGGGCAATTCCACACGGGATCGTCCAAGTCCCTCGCTCACGCTTCGGGTGACGTTTCGGATGTTTTCGCGGAGTTCATCCCCGTTGATTGGCTCAATGTTCCAAGCACTGTTGTCGAGTTTTCAAAGCCTGCTGATGCACAAGCTGCGGGCGGGCTTGGCGGCTTTGGGGATCCTCATCGGGACGACGACTGTGATATGGCTGGTCGCGATGGGCGAGGGGGTGGGCTATCAAGTTCAGCAGCAGATCAAAGACCTGGGGGCGACGAACATCATCGTCCGCACCGTGAAAACGACTGTGAGTGGTAATGCCTCAAGTGACAACGATCGCGTCAAAACCTACGGCCTGCTGCGAGCGGACTACGACCGCTTTCTGAGCAACATCCCCAGCGTCCGTCGAGCGGTTCCGATGCGTGAACTGCGGCGCGAGTTGCGAGTGAAAGGCCTGAAGTCCGACACTCATCTGGTGGGCTGCACCGAAGACTATCGCGATCTGCTGCAACTGGAGATCGCGCGCGGTCGCTGGCTCAACAAACACGACGATGCGGAAAGCGTAATCGTCCTCGCCGATGAAACCGCGCGCCGTCTCTTCCCCTACGAGAACCCGATCGGTCAGACGGTCTGGGTGCCGCATGGAATCTCCGGCAGCCATGTTTACACGGTCGTCGGACAGACGAAGCCGCGCACTCCGTCGGCGGCCATCGGCGGCAGCCTGGAGGCTCGCGAATACAACATGGATGCCTACATTCCGCTGAACACGCTGCGGCGGCGAGTCGGCGACTTCGAGATGCGACGCATCCCCGGCGGCCTCGAAGGGGAGATCGTCGAACTCAGTCAAATCACTCTGACGGTCGACAGCGTCGATGATGTGGACGAGACCGCGTCGATCGTGGAATCGCTGCTCAAGAAGTTTCACAAGAAGGGAGACTACGCCGTCGTCATCCCCAAAGAGCTGCTGCGACAAGCGGAGCAAACGCGATCGATGTTCAACTTGCTGCTGGTGGTCATTGCCGGCATCTCGCTGGTCGTGGGAGGCATCGGCATCATGAACATCATGTTGGCCACGGTCACCGAACGGACCCGCGAGATCGGCATCCGCCGAGCACTCGGAGCCAAACGGCAGGACATCATCCGCCAATTCCTGTCGGAAACGATCGTGCTTTCCGGCGGCGGCGGCCTGCTGGGAGTCCTGTTGGGCTTGATGTGCGGCCCGCTGTTTCGAGCGTCACGCTCGGTGCTGACGATGCTCTCACCCGACATGCTTCCGCCAATCGTTCACACGCTGGAACCGCGCATCGCCCCGTGGTCGGTGTTCCTGTCACTCGGCATTTCACTAAGCGTCGGCCTGCTGTTCGGCGTCTACCCCGCCCGCAAGGCCGCCCTCATGGACCCCATCGAAGCCTTACGACACGAATAGCATCCAATCGATCGGTTTCGCGGTAAACAGGCCGAAAAGTCCGTGGGATAGGCTTCCAGCCTGTCAGAATTCTTTCAAATCCGATTACCTATGCCGACAGGCAGGATGCCTTTCCCACTTCATCGAACAACCAGTGGAACGCACTCATGAAACTGATCTGCCTGTCCGGCGCGCTGCTGTGGCTGTTTCCGCTTTCGCTGCTTCGCGCCGACGAACCTCGTGCCCAACCACCCAACGTGCTGTTCATCGCCGTTGATGATCTGCGGCCCGAACTCGGCTGCTACGGCAACAAGATCGTCAAGACTCCGAACATTGATCGGCTGGCGGCGCGGGGCATGGTCTTCAATCGAGCCTACGTGCAGCAGGCGGTTTGCAGTCCGTCGCGGACATCGCTGCTCACCGGTCGGCGGCCCGATGCGACGAAGGTTTGGGATTTGGAGACGCACTTCCGAGTCGCTCTGCCCGACACGATCACGCTACCGCAGCACTTCAAGGCCAACGGCTATCACTGCTCGGCGCTGAGCAAGATTTATCACTCGGGCTTTGAAGACGGCCGCTCGTGGAATGAGCCGCACTGGTATCCGCGAGGAAGATCGGTCGATACCGACCAAGTGGACTGGACCAAGCAGATCGTGACCAAGCACGGGGTGAGCGTTGAGGAATACTCGAAGACGTCCGACGACGACGGCGACAAGTCCGCGAAACGCCCGAATGGAAAGAACGCCAAGAAAGGCCCCGCGTTTGAAGTCAGTCCAAAGTCCGATGACGAATTGCCCGACGGAGCGACGGCCGCCGAGGCCGTGAAGCGACTGCACGCTTTGAAGTCCAAACGCGAACCGTTCTTCCTCGCCGTCGGCTTACTGAAACCGCATCTGCCGTTCGTCGCGCCAAAGAAGTATTGGGATCTCTACGACCCCAACCAAATGCCCGTGCCCGCCATCGACCATCTCCCGACCGGCGCGCCCGAGTTCGCCGGTCACACCAACGGCGAGCTGCACAACTACCCCGGCGTGCCAAAGGGAGATCCGCTTCCGGCCGACTTCGCCAAGACGCTGCGCCACGGCTACTACGCCTGCATCAGCTACACCGACGCGCAAGTCGGTCGCCTGCTCGATGTACTCGACAAGGAAGGTCTGGCCGATAACACCGTCATCGTGCTGTGGGGCGATCACGGCTGGCAACTCGGCGATCACGGGCTGTGGCACAAGCACACGAACTTTGAACTGGCCACTCGCGCGCCGTTGCTGATCAGCGTGCCGAAGCAAAAGTCCGCCGGTCAGAAGTGCGACGCGACGGTCGAGTTCGTCGATGTCTATCCGACGCTCGCCGACGTCTGCGGCCTGCCGATCCCCACGGGTCTCGACGGCAGCAGCTTGAAACCGTTCCTCGAAAACCCCGCCGCTCCCGCGATGAAGGTGGCCATCAGCCAATACCCGCGCAACGCCGGCCAGACCGGCGGCGGCCCGGTCATGGGCTACAGCATCCGCGACGCCCGCTGGCGCGGCACCTTCTGGCGCGAACGCAACGGCTCGAAGATCATCGCCACCGAACTCTACGACGAGCTAAACGATCCCGCCGAAACCGTGAACCTCGCCGACAAGTCCGAACACCAGTCGGTCATCGCATCGCTCGCCAAACACCTACCACCGGTCGCTGCCACGGCATCCGAGTCCAAGCCCAAGTCCAAGAAAGCCAAGACGGCTCAGTGAGTCTCTGTGGCCACGTCGTGACGACCGGGGCAAGGGAACCGATGACACGGATTGTCGTGATCCACAACTGCTTGACACGGTCTAATCGTCTGTTTTCAATAGTGAAATGAATTCACGATTTGAAATCATGGGAGTATCGGAGCGATGGCAGTGTCACGACTCGAAACGAGCGTCCGGTCGGAAGCGAACAGTTTGCAGCGCGGATTGGCGGTGTTGGAGATGCTCGCGGCGCGGCCCGATGGGACGACCCTGCGGAAGATCACCGATCAGCTTGAGCTGCCTGGGGCGTCGGTGTTGAGGATCGCTCGGACGCTGGTGGAACTGGGCTATCTATCACGCGATGGGGGCACCAAGCGGTACTTTCTGACGAATCGTTTTTTGCTCCTCGGACAGCCGAGCATGCCGTCGCGCGGGTTGGCCGAATGCGCGATCGCGGCCATGCGCCAGATTCGGCAGGCCACGGGCGAGACGACTCAGCTTTGTTGTCTGATCGGCACGGAGATGGTCATTCTGGACCAACTGCTGGCGTTGCACGCCTTTAAGTATTCGGCAGATTTGGGAGCGAGGTGTCCGTGCCATAGCTGCGCTCCAGGCAAGGTACTCGTCGCGTTCTTGCCGACGGACGAGCGAGACGAAATGGTGAATCGGATCGAGTTCAAGCGGTTCACGGCGACCACGATCATGTCGAAGCGCGCGTTCCGACAGGAGTTGGATCAGATTTGCGAACGAGGCTTCGCGGCGGATCGCGCCGAAGGACTGGAGGGCGTGCATTGCGTCGCGGCTCCGATCTTTGATCGGCACGCGTCACCCGTCGCGGCGATCACGATCACAGGGCCATCGCATCGGATTCCGGAAGAGAAGTTTGACAACATCGGAAAGATCGTCCGCGACGGAGCGCGGCTGGCGTCGGAAGAGTTCAATCGGCATTAGCCGGAACGCGCTAGCGTCCGGTTAGCGAGCTATTCGAGAAACGCGTTATTCAAGAACTGGACGCTAGCGCGTTCCGGCTGATCTCGCGACCTGTTTCGCGGAGCGAAAGACGACATTACGCCGCATCACTTGGAGTTCATCGTGCTGAATCGAAACGTCGTGAGCACTGCTCTGCTGAGCTTGTTGACGCTGGTCGCGCTGCGAACCAGCGAGGCGGCAGAGCCGACGGCGGCTCAGATCGAGTTCTTTGAAACGCGCATTCGACCCGTGCTCATGGAGCATTGTTATGAGTGCCATAACTCGGCGAAGAAGGCGGAAGGGGGGCTGGCGATTGATCAGCGCGCGGCGAGTCTCCAAGGGGGCGACGGAGGCGAGATCATCGTTCCGGGGAAGCCGGCGGAGAGTCGGTTGCTGGCAATTCTGCGGCACGAGGTCGATGGGCTGAAGATGCCTCAAGGGGGCGCGAAGCTCGGCAACTCGGTGATCGCGGACTTCGAGAAATGGATCGCGATGGGGGCTCCTGATCCGCGCGATAAAGCTCCGACGTTGGATGAACTGGCGAAAGCGACGTCGTGGGAATCGGTCTTTGAAAAGCGCAAGAAGTGGTGGAGCTTACAGCCGGTGCGGCGCGTCGAATCTCCCGCCGTGAAGAACTTAGGGTGGTCGGAGCATCCGATCGATCGGTTCGTAATGGCGAAGCTGGAAGAGCACGGCTTGCAGCCGGCGGCTCGGGCGGACAAACGGACTCTGCTGCGTCGCGCGGCCTTTGCGCTGACCGGATTGCCGCCGACGCCCGACGAGGTCCGGGAGTTTCTCGCGGATGAATCGCCGAAGGCGTTCGAGGCGATGGTTGATCGGCTGCTGGATTCGCCCCGGTTTGGCGAACGCTGGGCGCGACACTGGATGGACCTGGTGCGGTACTGCGAATCGCACGGAAGTCAGGGCGACCCGGAGCTGCCGAATGCGTACCGGTATCGCGACTATTTGATCCGGGCCTTCAATGCCGATGTGCCGTACGACCAGTTGGTGCGTGAACATCTCGCGGGCGATCTGCTGCCTCAACCGCGCTGGAATGCCGCCGAACACTTCAACGAGTCGGCGATCGGGCCGGCGCACTTGCGGATGGTCGAACTGGGTTTTGTGCCGGTCGATGCACTCGACGATCAGGTGAAGGTGGTCGAGAACCAGATCGATGTTTACTCCAAGGCATTTCTCGGACTCACGGCGTCGTGTGCGCGGTGTCACAACCACAAGTTCGACGCCATCAGCCAGGAAGATTTCTACGCGCTGTACGGCATCTTCGTGAGCAGTCGGCCGGGACAGGTGCTGATCGATCCGCCGGAGTTGCTCAACAAGAACCGCGACGAATTGATGAAACTCAAGCAAACGATCCGGGACGGATTGGCAACGGCATGGCTGGAGTCTGCGACGACGTTGCCAAGTCGGCTCCAGGAGCAGTCGCAGCGCGAGTCGCAGATTGTCGACCTGACCGCTCGACTGGCCCGAGTACGCAACGGCATCGCGGCAATCGAAGACCCGGCTCGCGCCGTCGTGTTGAAGAAGCGGGGTCGGGCGGGGAACGGTTCGCTCCCCGCTCCGGATGCGCGCTGGAGCTTTGAAGGTGACACGCAGGACGGCGTTGGGGAACATCATGGTGAGTTGCTCGGCGGCGCGGTGATTCGCAACGGGCGACTGATCCTGGATGGTGTGGCCGCGAACATGCGGACGGTCCCGCTCGACCGCGACATCCGTGAAAAGACGCTGGAAGCCTGGGTCGCGCTGGCCAATCTCGAACAGCGCGGTGGTGGCGTCATCGGGCTCGACACACCGGAAGGGCGATTCTTCGATTCGATCGTCTTCGGTGAGTTGAACCCGCAGCACTGGATGGCGGGCAGCGACTTCTTCAACCGCTCGCAGGATCCCGGCGGCCCGGCGGAGACGGCCCGACCCGGTGAGCTGACTCATCTCGCGATCGTGTACGCGAAAGACAACTCGATCACCGTCTATCGCAACGGCGAGCGATACGGCATGACCTACACGAAAGGGACGCTGCGTCCGTTCTTGAAGGGCCAGTCGCGGTTCCTGTTTGGACAGCGACTATCGGACATCGACCCGCCGCTCGCGGGCGAATTGGACGAGGCTCGAGCCTACCTGCGAGCACTCACCGCGGACGAAGTGTCCGCGTCGTTCCGAGCCGGACCGGCGAGCGTGACGACGGAAGAACTTGCGGCGGTGCTGAATCCTGAACAGCGCGAACAACTCGCCGCGCTGCGAACAGAGCAGCGTCGCGTGCATGAGCAAATAACCGTTCTGCAACCGACGGGGGGCGATCCGTGGAGCGCCGCGCTGGCGGACGCTCGCTCCAACAACGCGAACCCGTTGCATGTCTGGCGTCAGTTCACAACGGACGGGCCAGCCCTGTCGGCCGAAGTCCTTCGCGAGCGTTGGATCAAGCTCGCGGACTTCTGGCGTTCCGAAATGAAGACGCGGCGCGAGTTCAATCAATCGCGGTTCACTCCCCTTTGGGACTTACGTGGAGAGCAGCAGCGTGAGTGGTTTCCATCTGGAACGGCATTGGATTCGGCGGGTGTTGCCAAGTCGGAGCGAGCGACTGCGTCACGGCAATCAACACCGAACGGCGAATTCAACATTGAGGCCGACGGCGACCGCGTGGTGCGCGGAATTCATCCAGCCGGCATCTTTACGCACGGCATCAGCAGTCGGCACACGGGCGTGCTCCTGTCGCCGCGGTTTCTGATTGAGACCAACAGCATCAGCGTGCGGGCGCTGGGACAGAACAGCATGGTCCGGCTGGTGATCGAGAACTATCCCATCGGCAACGGCGGCATCTATCCGGCCACGCGGCTCGGTCGTGATGAACTCGGCTGGCTTCGCCTCGACACGGCATATCGCAAAGGCGCGCACGCGCACTTCGAGTTCATCACCGATCCGGCCGAGCGGGCGTTCTTCGGAGCGGCTGAGATCGTGGCGAGTAATCAAGGCGAACCGCCTCGCGAGACAACGGCGCCGATCGCGAGCCTGTTGCAAGGAGACTCGCCAACATCGTCCGACGATCTGGCAATACGTTATGCCGACCGTCTGCAGCAGGCGATTCGCGCTTGGCAGTCCCAGTCGTTGAGTGATGACGACACCGCGTTTCTCGATTCTTTCCTGCGGCGCGATCTGCTGCCGACAACGCTCGCGGCTCTACCTCAACTGCGTGAATCCGTCGAACGCTACCGGCAACTCGAACGAGAGATTCCGGTCCCGCGACGTGCCCCCGGCGTGCTGGAGGCGGCGGCGTTCGATCAGCCGCTCTTGGAACGCGGGCAGCACACGCGACCAGTTCAGCCGGTGCCGCGTCGCGGGCTGTCGGTGTTGGGTGCCACTCCCGTCGCGACCACGCAGAGCGGACGATGGCAGTTGGCCGAACAAACCGCGTCGGCTCAGAACCCGCTGACCGCACGGGTGATGGTGAATCGGTTGTGGCAGCACCTCTATGGCAAGGGAATCGTCGGGACAGTCGACAACTTTGGCCGGCTGGGAGACCAGCCGACACATCCGGAATTGCTCGATTATCTCGCGTCGCGATTCGTCCATGACGAGCAGTGGTCGATCAAGAAGCTGCTGCGATTGCTTATGACTTCTCAGGCCTGGCAGCAGTCATCGCTCGCCTCGGACGCCGCGCGACAAGTTGATGGCAACAACGACTGGCTGTCGCACATGCCCGTGCGCCGCCTGGAAGCAGAAGCCATTCGAGATTCGATCCTGGCGACGTCGGGGCAATTGAATCCGACAATGTTTGGCCCGGGAGTCAACGTCTATTTCGTCAACAAGACCGAGGGGGGCGGCCCCAAAGGACCACTCGACGGTGATCGCCGCCGGAGCATCTACCAGCGGATTCGCCGCAACGCTTCCAACCCGTTTCTGGAGGTCTTCGACGCTCCCAAGCCATCCACAACTCGCGGCAGACGAGATGTTACAAACGTGCCTGCTCAATCGCTGACGATGCTCAACGACCCGTTCGTAATTGACCAATCCGGCAAGTGGGCCGCGATCCTCATCACCGATGGTGCGACCAGTGAGCGGCGAGTCCGGCGGATGTTCGTCTTGGCACTCAGTCGTGAACCGGACGCCGACGAACTGCAAGGTTCCCTCGATTATCTGACAGAACTGGCCGCCGAACATGGCGTCGCGACTGCCGACGTTCCTGGCAGCGTCGCGGTCTGGCAGGACTTCGCACAGTCGCTCTTTTGTCTCAAGGAGTTCGTCTATGTCCGTTGAGAAGTCACACGGCATCGCAGTCATCTCGCGCCGGAGCATGCTCGCCCGAAGCTCCGTCGGTTTTGGGCTGACGGCACTGACCGGCCTGCTGGCGACACATCGGCCAGGCCTGTTCGCCGCGGAAAATACCAAGGCCCTTCACCCAAGCCGCACCCTGCCGCCTCGCGCGAAGAGCGTCATCTTCTGCTTCATGTCGGGAGGCGTGTCTCATGTCGATTCGTTCGACCCGAAGCCGCGTCTGAAGCTCGACCACGGCAAACCGATGCCCGTCCCGGTCAAGCCGACGATGTTCAATGCCAACGGCAATATCATGGCCAGCCCGTGGGAGTTCAAAAACTACGGTGAATGTGGTCTGCCCGTCAGCGATCTCTTTCCACACATCGCAGAGTGTGCCGATGACCTCGCGGTCGTTCGTTCGATGACCAGCATCGCCAACGAGCACGCTCAAGGAAACTACTTCATCCACACCGGATTTTCTCAGGCGGGGTTTCCCAGCGCCGGCGCGTGGGTGAATTACGGGCTGGGAAGCGAGAACGAAAACCTGCCGGGATACGTGGTCCTGGCAAGCGGCGGTTCGCCTCTGGGCGGGATCGGCATCTACGGCAACGGTTTTCTTTCAGCGGTTCATCAGGCGTCGCTCATCGACCCGAGTCAGCCCGAACCGCTTACGAACATCACGCCGCGTGAAGCAGCCAACCGACAGCGCAAGCGCTTGCGATTCGTCGAGCAGGTGGATCGCCGACAACTCTCACAGTTTGGCCACGACGAACAAGTCGAGTCCGCCATTCGCAACTACGAGACCGCCTTCCGCATGCAGACTGCCGTCCCCGCGCTGGTCGATCTCTCCGAAGAAACCGAAGCTACTCGGCGTCTCTTCGGTATGGACTCATCTGTGAAAGAGACCGCCGCCTATGGACAACAATGCCTGCTGGCTCGGCGGCTGGTCGAACGCGGCGTGCGCTTTGTGGAACTCACCTGCCTGCCTCGACCGGCTGAGCTCGGCCAGATCGGCAACCCGTGGGACCAGCACGGCGGTTTGAAGACGGGGCACGCCGAGATGGCTCAGCAGGTCGACCAACCGATCGCCGGCTTGATCCGCGACCTGAAACAACGTGGGCTGTTTGACGAAACGTTGATCGTGTGGGCCGGTGAGTTCGGTCGCACGCCGTTCGCCCAGGGCAGCGACGGACGCGATCACAACCCGTTCGGCTTCAGCGTCTGGCTCGCCGGCGGCGGCATCAAAGGCGGCACGACCTACGGCGAGACTGACGACCTCGGTTACCACGCCGTCGAAAACATCGCGACCGTGTACGACCTCTGGGCCACGGTTCTCCATCAGTTAGGCGTGGATCACGAAGCCCTCACCTACCGCTTCGGCGGCCGAGACTTCCGCCTGACCGATGTTCACGGCAATGTCATTCGCGATATTCTGGGTTGATGCGGTGAATCGGTCGTCGAGTTGATTTAATTTGTCGCGGTGTCGTCTCTCTTGGTCTCTTGGGAATCGCAAAATGAAATCCTGCTTTGTCGCTGCCTGGCTCGTGCTGTTTGCCAACTTGAACTCAGTCCTGTCGGCAGACCCCGTCGCCGTTGCTGGGCACCAAACGAAAAGCATCGAAGGTTGGACGGTACACGTCAGCGATGAGTTATTGGAGAAGGACAAGGCGGCGACCGGACGCGCGCTGGAACTCCTGACGGTGCAGCTTCGTGAGATTACTCGTGTGGTTCCTGCCGCCGCAGTCTTGGAATTGCGGAAGGTGCCGCTTTGGTTTTCTGCCGAGTATCCTGGCGTGCAGCCGCGCGCCGAGTATCACCCCGGTGCCGGTTGGTTGCGTGACAACAAACGCGACCCGGCGATGGAGAAGGCGGTCGAATTCACGAACGTCCAAATCTTCGAGCGTGAAACCAAACGGATGCCGAACTTCGCGCTGCACGAACTGGCCCACGCCTATCACGACCGAGTGCTTCCCAAAGGTTTCGGCAACGAAGAGATCAAAGCCGCTTTCGAGAAAGCCAAAACGAGCGGCCTGTACGATCGGGTCGAGCAACGCTTTGGCGACGGCCGCTCGGCCAACGTTCGCGCCTACGCCATCACGAATCCGATGGAGTACTTCGCCGAATGCAGTGAGGCGTTCTTCTCCACGAACGACTTCTTCCCGTTCACTCGCGAGCAACTGGAGAAGCATGATCCGGAGATGTTCGCACTGTTGAAGTCGCTTTGGTCGGAAGCTGCGGATGACAAGCCGGTGAAAGCTACGACAAGTTATCAGGATTGGAAGCACTCCGGTTCGCTGTGGTTGCTGACCGATCGCGACGGCGCGGACCTGCCCGCCGATGCGAAGATCGAACAATTTTCGGTGTTGGTGCGGTTGCATCGAGACTTCTTCGACTTCGCTCAAGCAAAGCCGAATGGAGACGACTTGCGATTCTCGTCGAGCACCGGCGAACGACTGGCTTATCAGATCGAAGACTGGGACGCAGAAAAGGGTGTTGCGAGCGTTTGGCTGCGAGTGCCGAAGATCACGGGGAACTCGCGGCAGGAAATCAAACTGCATTGGGGCAACCCGAACGCGGCGAGCGAGTCCGATGGCAAGGCGGTGTTCAATGAGTCCAACGGGTATCTCAGCGTGTGGCACATGAACGATCCGGTGCGCGACGACGTCGGTTCGCTGACGAGCACCGATACCGGCACGACGGCCACACAAGGCATCATCGGTGCGGCTCGGCATCTGCCCGGCGGCAAGGGGGTCTTCGGCGGCGACAAGATTCCGAACTATCCGAGCGGCGCGAGTTCCCACAGCACCGAAGCCTGGTTTCGTCCCGAGCGACCGAACACGACGCTCATCGCCTGGGGCAATGAGCAAGCTCAAGGCAAAGTCGTGATGCAGTTCCGCAGTCCGCCGCACATTCAGATGGATTGCTACTTCTCTGGCGGCAACGTGGGTGGCGGTAGTCGGGTTCCCATCGGCGATTGGACGCACGTCGTTCACACCTATCGCGAAGGCGAGTCGAAGCTCTATGTGAACGGCGTCTTGGATGGCACCAACCTTAAGCAAGGCCCGCCTCTCAACATCAGAACGCCGGCCCGGCTGTGGATCGGCGGCTGGTACAACAATTTTGAGTTCGTCGGTGACCTGGACGAAGTGCGCGTTTCGCAGGTCGTGCGGTCGGCGGATTGGATCAAGTTGCAGTTCGAGAATCAGAAGCCGAACCAAACTCTGGTTGGGCCGCTGATACAGTCGGGTGATGAGTTCTCGGTTTCGCAGTCAAAGCTTGCTGTTGCCGAAAGCCAGAGCGCGACGGTCACGGCGAAGGCCGGTGGTGCTCAGAAGGTGGTGTGGGTTTTGAAACGCGACGGAAAGGAATCGATCGTGGCGACCGATCGGTTCTCGTACACATTCAACGCAGGGCGAATTCCCCGTGGGATAGGCTTCCAGCCTGTCATTGTTGGCAAGTCGGCAGCGAAAGAAGACAGGCTGGAAGCCTATCCCACGACGCTGACCTTCAAGGCGATCTACGCCAACGAAGTGAAGTCTAAAGACGTCGCGATCACGATCAGCGACGACATCCCGGAACCTGTCTTCACGCTCACCGCGCCCGCGACGTGGGACGGTCGTCAGACAATCGAAGTCGTGCCACAGATCACCAACCTCGCCGCGATGCAGGCCAAAGGTGCGGGGCAATTGAACGTCGCCTGGATCGTCGATGACATCGCGGTCATCAAGCAAGTCGTACCCGGCAAGCTGACCCTGAAGCGGGCTCAAGGGAGCGGCTCGCTGCGAGTCTCTGCTGCTATCGATAACGGCGGCGCGAAGATCGTTCAGTCAGCCACGATCGCTGTGAAGGAACCGTCGCCGGCCAAAGACGAGTGGATGCAACGGCCTCTCACCGACAACGAGCAACCGGAAGACAACCAGTTCATTGCTCGCGAAGGGACCGGTCGAGACGGCCAACGTGAAGGGATGCTGGTCTATGCCGGCACGCTCACGGAATCGGCTGACTCCGTCTTCGTGCGAGTCTTCGCGGACGACAAGCTCTTCGCCACACAGAACGGCAAGCTGACGGCCGAGAAGACGTATTCGTTGTCGGTGAAGCTGAAGGCGGAACTCGTGACATATCGCACTGAGTTCGGCTCGAAGACCGGCGATCGCGAGACGGTGCTGCACTCGGCGAAGAACATTGTTTGCGGCGATGTGTTTCTCATCATCGGCCAATCGAATGCGGTGGCTAACGACTTCGGCAATGAGAACCCGCTCGTCCCCAGCGAGTGGGTTCGCACCTTCGGAGCGACGGCGGGCGATCCGAACGGCTCGCGGTTGAAGCTGTGGGCCAACGCGGAAGCTCGCAGTCCCGGCGGCGAGTCGGAGATCGGTTATTGGGGCATGGAACTCGGACGGCGATTGGTCGAGAGCGAAAAGATGCCGATCTGCCTCATCAACGGAGCGGTCGGCGGCACGCGCATCGACCAACATCGGCGCAACGAGGCCGATCCCACCGATGTCAGCACGATCTACGGTCGGCTCCTGTGGCGAGTTCAACAAGCCAAGCTGACTCACGGCATTCGAGCCGTCATCTGGCACCAGGGCGAGAACGATCAAGGTGCCGACGGCCCGACCGGCGGCTACGGCTATGAGACGTACCGGCAATACTTCGTCGACCTGTCCGCTGCGTGGAAGGAGGATTTTCCGAACATCCAGCGCTACTACGTTTTCCAAATTTGGCCAAAGGCGTGTTCGATGGGCATCAACGGATCCGATAACCACCTGCGCGAAGTGCAGCGGACGTTGCCGAAGCTGTTCTCGAATCTGAGCGTGCTGTCGACACTCGGCATCAAGCCCCCCGGCGGCTGCCACTACCCCGCCGCAGGCTATGTCGAGTTTGCTCGGCTGCTGCACCCGATGATGCAGCACCAGCTTTATCACCGTAACGTCAGCGATTCGTTCGACCCGCCGAACCTGATGCGTGCGTTCTTCACCACCGAACAAAGCGACGAACTGATCCTGGAATTCGACCAGCCAATCGTCTGGTCCGACGCCCTCGTGAGCCAGTTCCATCTCGACGGTGAACCCAAGCAAGTCGCGTCCGGCTCCGCGAACAGAAACTGCATCACGTTAAAGCTGAAGAGCCCGTCGAAGGCGACCAAGGTGACCTATCTCGATAGCGCCGTTTGGAACCCCGACAACCTGCTCTACGGCAAGAACGGTATCGCCGCGCTGACGTTCTGCGATGTGCTGATCGACGATTAGAGGGCTGCTCAATGACAACGGCGACTGATTGGGTTCGCTCGATCCGTCGGATCCGTAATCGGGCACGCTCGAAAAACAACTAACATTTGACCTGCCAAAGATCCTGTTTCCCAACCATGAGGTGTCCTTCCGATGATGATCGTGATGTGTTGTTTTTGTGCATTGAATGCCGGTGACTGGCCGCAGTTCCGTGGTCCGAACTCTGACGGGCACGTCGTCGGCCCGGCGACTCCGATGGAGTGGTCGGACACGAAGAACGTTGCCTGGAAAGTTCCCATCGCCGGTTTGGGCTGGTCATCGCCTGCGGTCGCCGAGGGGAAGGTCTTCCTGACGACTGCCGTGCCACACGACGGAGGATTGTCACTGCGGGCACTGGCGTTGGACGCCAAAACCGGCGAGATCTTCTGGGATCGTGAGGTGCGGGCGGTCGCCAAGGCTCCCGACATCCATGTGAAGAATAGCCACGCCAGTCCGACGCCGGTGGTTCGCGATGGTGCGGT
>CAZPUJ010000477.1:0-4753 GCA_964589725.1 uncultured Planctomycetaceae bacterium | reverse complement strand
AATCCGGCGAGCAGCGTGACTCGCGCGTAGACGGTCGAGCGCAGCGCATAGTCAGCCTGCTCCATGAAGAACCGCTCGGTGTACGAGTCCTTCGAATGCTGCGACTGCAAATGCGTGTGCATATCCATCAAGCCGGGCATCACGGTGTGCTCGGTCAGCCGGATCAGCTTGTCGTCGGAGCCAGGCTCGATGTAGCCGGCGGCCACGCGAGTGATACGACCATTGTCGATGACAATCGACACCTCTTTGCGGGGCTGGTCGTTCCGCCCATCGATGATCCGGCCGGCGTGGATGATGGTCGCCGCCTCGGTCGCCGACGAAACAGTCGTGAGAACGACGAAGACCGTCAGAGTTGTCCAACGCATGGATGATTTCCTTGTTTTCGAGCGCGGGGATGCATCCCCGCTTTCAATCACGGCCGAGCCGATTTTTCTTCCGCTTGTCGATGGCCGTTGAATGTAAGACGGCTCCGCCGCAAGGGAAAGCGGCGATTCATCGCCGGCTGGCTAATTCTTGAATCTACGGAACCTGTAGCGCAGGCCCTTGTGGCCTGAGTGATGCGACTTCTGCTTTTTTTCCGACGAATTCAAATCAAACCGGCCACAAGGGCCGGGGCTACAGATTGCCCAAGGCGACGAATTGGCCAGCCGTGGAATATTTGGACGCCGGCAACGAACTTCCTTGGCTGGCGTCGTTATCCTAGGGTGAGTTCGGAGTCAATATGAACGCAGTCGAACTCGAAAATGTCTCGAAGGTGTTTAGCAATCACCGCGCGGTGGACGGTCTGACGCTGTCCGTGCCGCCTGGGACAATTTACGGTTTCATCGGTCCGAACGGCTCCGGCAAGACAACGACGCTACGCATGATTATGCGCATCTTGCTGCCGGACAGCGGCCGCATTCATGTGCTTGGTGAGGAATCGTCCGTCGCCGCCAACGACCGAATCGGATACCTGCCGGAAGAGCGTGGCCTCTACAAAAAAATGAAGGTCCACGACATGCTCCGATTCTATGCGGAGATCAAAAGCGTTCGCTTCCGAGACTGCCGCGCTGAGATCGACCGCTGGATGGAACGCATGCAACTTGCCGACTGGGCGAACAAAAAGATCGAAGCGCTGTCCAAGGGGATGGCTCAGAAGGTGCAATTCATCGGCACAGTCATCGCGCGGCCGGAACTGGTGATTCTCGACGAGCCATTCAGCGGCCTTGATCCGGTGAACGCCGAGGTGCTCAAAGACGCGATGCTCGGATTGAAACGCGACGGAGCGACCGTGATCTTCTCGACGCATGACATGGATGTTGCTGAGAAGATGTGCGACTTCATCTTCATGATCTTCAAAGGGCGGAAGGTGCTCGACGGCACGCTCGAAGAAATTCAGGGCCAGTATGGCACCGACGTATTGCGCGTGCGGCTGGAGACCAACGGACACGCTGGCGGCGCGGAGTCGACGGTCGATTTGTCGAGCATTGTCGGCGTCGAACGGGTCAACAATTTCGGACGGTTTCAGGAATTGCGCGTACGGCGTGGCACCGACCCGCAGGCGGTGCTGGCGGCGCTGACCGAGCGTGGTCGAGTGCGGCACTTTGAAGTGGCCAACCCGTCGCTGCAGGATATCTTCATTCGCATCGCCGGAGCCGATGTTGTGGAGGCGACTCATGCATAAAGTGCTCACGATCGCCGCTCGCGACTATCGCGCGGCGGTGTTTTCCAAAGCGTTCCTGATTTCGCTGGTGGCACTGCCCGTCTTGTGGGGCGGTAGCGCGGTCGCACAAATCTTTCTCAAGGACAAGGTGGATACGACCGACCGGCGGGTCGCCATCGTCGATCGCACCGGGAAGCTCTTTCCATTGATTGTTCACGCAGCGGAGCGACGGAACGCGCATGAGATTTTCAAAGGTGAAGGTGCCGCGCGACAGCAAGTGAAGCCGCGATTCGTCATCGAAGCTGTCCATCCGGCCGAGATTGGCGAGCCACCGAAATCGACGCTGGAACTATCAGATCGCGTTCGCAAGGAAGAGTTGCTCGCGTTCGTGGACATCGCCGCTGATCTGCTCGAACCGGAATCAGATGCGGCGTCGGTTGCGGCATTGCCGGCGATGCCGTCGGCGAAGATCGCGTATTACTCGAATAGCCCGACCTACGGCGACTTCTCCGACTGGCTTAAGGCGGTGTTGAACCACCAGATTCAGGAAATCCGTCTCGCCCAGGTGGGTCTGGACCGCGAGCTGGTCCGCCGCGCCAACCGATTGGAATCGGTCGAGCGGCTCGGCTTGGTCTCGCTCGATAAGGACGGCAATATCACCGAAGCGGACAAGGTCAACATGGCGGCCAGCTTTCTCATGCCGATGGGCATGATGATGCTCATGCTGATCGGCGTGATGGTCGGCTCGACGCCGCTGCTTCAAAGTGTGCTCGAAGAGAAAATGGGACGCATCGCTGAAGTCTTGCTTGGCTCAGCGACGCCGTTTCAGTTGATGCTGGGCAAGCTGATCGGCACGCTCGGCGTCTCGATCACAATCATGACCATTTATATGGCGGCCGGGTACGCGGCGCTGTGGCGCGCGGGGTATGCCGACTTGTTCCCGACGCACCTGCTGCTGTGGTTCGTCCTCTTTCTCACGCTGTCCGTGGTGATGAACGGAGCACTGTTCGCGGCAATCGGTGCAGCGGTGACCGACGCTCAAGAAGCCCAAAGCCTGCTCATGCCCGCAATGGTTGTCACGATGGCACCGATGTTTGTGTTCGTGAACGTGATCAAAGAGCCGAATTCGACGTTCTCGACAGCAGTCTCGCTGTTTCCGCCCGCCACGCCGCTGCTGATGATTCTCCGTCAGAGCGTGCCGCCGGGAGTGCCGCTCTGGCAACCGATTGTCGGCATCGTGCTGGTGCTCGTGACGACGGTTGCCAGTGTGTGGGCGGCGGGCCGCGTGTTCCGAGTGGGAATTCTCGTACAGGGCAAGGGAGCAAGCTTCCGTCAGATTTGCCGCTGGATTCTTCAAGGATGACCTGTTGTGGCCAGTCTCGCGCTTGTTGCCGGTCTCCTGACCGAGCCACCGGTTCCTTGACCGAAGGGACTATTTTTCATGCGGACGTGGTTGACTCGTAGCTGAACTCGTGAGAGTTCAGATAATGAGCCTGAATTCTCACCGAGAATACTACATGCCTTTACGGTCGGGTGCGGCGGTTCGAAGATCAACACCACGGTCAACAGGTCTTGCACGATCGCCATCGCGAGGGCGTGAGCCAGCCCGCGCCGAGGGGCGAGCCACGTGGCGACATATCCGCCGAGCAACAACGCCGGCACCGTGTAGAGCGATTGGCTCAACATCCAGCCGACGTGCGAGTCGAGCACGGCTTGGTCCGGGAAGGATTGGGAGAACAACCGCAACGTCAGCTACCGTAGGGGAATCTCAATCGCGAACGCCACGGCCGCCATGACCACAATTCCCGCCAAGACCGCGAAAATGCTGCGTACCGTCGTTCAAAGTTTGTGCATCATGGTGAGTCGTTTCCCATCACGGAATTGTCCTTGCCGACCTTCAGGATCATGCCCGTGGAGGGAGTCCAGAACTCGCGGGTGCCGCCGAGGCCGAGGTAAAAGTCACCGTTGACCACCTCGATCGCGGAGGCAAAAGTCTCATCGTGGAACGAAAACAGCTTCGACCAATTCTTGAGATCGACGCTGGCGGAAACGGTGGTCACCGCTCCCTGATTGGGATCGCTTTTGTGTTTCCAGCGGTAGCTGACCACGTAGCAGCGTTCGTCGTCAACGGCGAGGTCTGTCAGATTCTCTTCGGTCAGGGATCGTTCGGCGCGAAACTCATTCGGATCGGGAAGTGTCGCCACGAACAACTCCAATGCCTTTTTGCTGAGCCCACGCTTGTCGGCATCCTGGTTGCTCCTAATCACGCCGCCCAAGTAAACGGTCTTGCCCTTGAACATCGTTGGCTTCTCGAGGGCCGCCGTCGACCAACTCACGGAATTGCGGACAGGCTGCTCCGCCCCTGGGAGCAGATCCCCGGTACAAGGATCGAATCCGTTGCCATTGAAGCGATAAACTTTTAGCTCGCCGCTCTTGGCGATGCCGGGGACATAGACGTTCCCGTCGATGACAAGCAGTCGTTGTCGCAGCCTGGTATCCGGGGGAATCCCGGCATCGGGAGGGATTTCGTAGACCTTCCAAGTCTGACCATCATCTGAGGAGACCATCAGGCACGCGGGCTGCTCGATGAGGCGGGTACACATGGCGAACAACGTCTGACCGACGCCAACAATGTCGAGATTGTGTATGGCACCGGGCAGCGTGCGGTGCTTGACCCATTGTCCGTTTTCCAGGCGATAGAAGTTGCCCAGGCTCCAATCTTCTCGAGGGTCCGTGCCTGGTACGTACAGCCGGCCGTGAATGATCCGGAAGTGATCGGCCGCCTCATCTTCGATCGGGCCTTGTTTCACGAATTCTTTCTTGTGAAGGTCGTAGTACCAAAGATCGGTCGGTCCGCTATTCAGCCCCCAGTCGCCATGCCCCACGTAAAGTTTTCCGTCGAACGCTTTCAGGTCGGAAATGTTTCGAGCGTCCTGGAATTCGCTCCCGTCGGGATAACGCTGGGCGAGTGGATGCCCCAGTTTTTCGAGACGTTCCGAAACATCGGTCTGGGGTTCGTCCGCCGAGGCAAGGCCCATCAAGCAGACGAGAACCAGGATCGACAGAAACTTGGGGACGGATCGCACGGCTGGACTCGTCAAAGAAGGAAAG
>CAZPUJ010000476.1:0-4682 GCA_964589725.1 uncultured Planctomycetaceae bacterium | reverse complement strand
CGGCGATCAGTCGGATGATGGAGTTCATCAACGAAGTCAGCGGCTGGGACGTGCGTCCGGTCTCGATCATGAAGCCGTTCGTGCTGTTGCTCAGTCCGTTTGCTCCGCACATCGCGGAAGAGTTGTGGCAACTGCTCGGCGCAACAACATCTCTCGCCTTCGAGCCCTGGCCGACCTTTGATCCCCAGCTCGTCGAGGATGCGGAAATCGAGGTGCCTGTCCAAATCAATGGCAAGCTTCGCGGTAAAGTGAAAGTCGCCGCCCAAGCCGATCAGCCTGCTGTCGAGACCGCGGCGAAAGCGGATACCATGGTGGCGGGACAACTCGCCGGCAAGACCATCGTCAAAGTGGTGTACGTGCCAGGACGCATGGTGAACTTTGTGGTGAAGTGAATCGCGCCAGAAACACTTCACCACAAAGTTGCGAGAACTCAAGAACGTCACAAGGCGAGCCGGCAGTCTTCGTTCGTGACGATGTGATGATTTCTAGCCCTAAGTAGACCCGCAATGACCTCTAGGCAGTAGCCGAACTCGTGAGAGTTCGGAGCCTGAAGTCTCACGACTTCAGCTACCCAATTATCACTGCGGGTCTACTTAGTTCTGTAAATTCGCAATGACGCTGGCCGGGAGAGTGAAGTTTTCGTCGATCTCACTGGCGAGAGCTCCCGTGAGCGTGTCGACACCGAGGTTGCCCGCCACGGTGTCGGCATCGGGGCCACCGTTGACGCCGTCGTCACCGTCGCCGCCGAGAACGATGTCGTTGTTCTCGTTGCCGAACAGCCGGTCGTTGCCGTCTTCGCCGCAGATCGTATCGTTGCCCAATTCGCCGTTGATCGTGTCGTCGCCGTCGCCGCCGCCGAGCAGATCGTTGCCGTCGCCGCCGGAGATCACGTCGTGACCGTCACCTCCATTCACTGTGTCATTCCCTTCGTCGCACGTGATCGTGTCGTTGCCGTCGCCGCCGCGAATGCGGTCGTTGCCGGCCTGACCGGAGAGCACATCGTTGCCCGCTCCGCCGTCGGCCGTGTCGTTGCCGCCACCACCCAGGATTGCGTCCGCTCCGATGCCACCGGCCATCGAGTCGTCGCCGGCGGCTCCGTTGAGCGCGTCGTCGCCGAGGTCGCCGGACAGCGAGTCATTACCCTCGTTGCCGTTCAGTACGTCGTTGCCGTCTCCGCCGAACAGGCTGTCGTTGTCGAGACCGCCGACAATCGTGTCGTGGCCTTCGTTCCCTTGCAGGGTGTCGTTGCCGGTAGAGCCGCTGATCACGTCGTCGCCTAAGCCGCCGAGAATGCTGTCGCCGCTCGCGCCGCCGTTCATTGAGTCGTTGTCGGCGTCGCCGTTGAGCACATCGTAGGCACTGGTGCCGGTCATCGTGTCATCGCCGTTGCCGCCGTTCATCACGACTCTCGACGTGCCGACCGCCACGTTGTTGCCGTTAAACGTGTCGTTACCGTCGCCGCCATTGAAAACCGCTAAGTGGCCCGGTGTGAGCGGAATCGGATCAATGGTGATCGTGTCGTTGCCCGCCAAGCCGTTGATTTCGACAGTCGCCGCGGAGCTGATCACCGTCACGGTCGAGGCGCCGTCGGTCACCGTCAATTGGCCGGTCGTGCTCTGTCCCACTGTCAGTGTGTCGGCCACCGCGGTTCCGTTGATTCGCATCGTGTCGTTGCCCGAGGGTCCGCCATCGAACGTGTCGTTGCCGTCCCCCATGTTGGCGATCAACAGATCGTTGCCGTCACCGCCGTTGACGGTGTCCTTGCCGGATTGACCTTCGAGCGAGTCGTTGCCTCCCTCGCCGAGGAGCGAGTCATCGCCGGCTCCGCCGAGTTCGCTGTCGTTGCCGTCACCTCCGAGTAACGTGTCGTTCCCGGCATTTCCGTTGATCGTGTCGTTGCCGAAGCCGCCGGCGAAGGAATCGTCGCCGTAGAGGAGATCGTGTCCGTCGCCGCCGCTGATCGCGTCGTTGCCATCGCCTCCTTCGACGATGTCGTTCTGGTTGCCGCCGACGACGGTGTCGGAGCCGTTGTTTCCTTGCACGGAATCTTGTCCCGTTCCGCCATTGACCGAGTCATTGCCGTTGCCGCCGATGAGCGTGTCGTTGCCGGAGCTTCCCAAGACGGTGTCATGGCCCGTGATGGCGAAGAACAGGTCATCGCCGCGGACCAAATCATTGTCCGTGCCGCCGTTGACCAGATCGTTGCCGGCGCCACCTTCGATCGAGTCGTTGCCGCTTTGGCCATTCACGGTGTCGTTGCCGGCGCCGCATTGCACGGAGTCGCTGCCGCTGCCACCATAGATCGCGTCGTTGCCGTTGCCCCCTTGGAGGAAGTCGTTCTGGCCGTCGCCGTTGATCAAGTCGTTACCGTCGCCGCCGCGAACCGTGTCATTGCCTTGTCCGGCAAAGATGGTGTCGCTGCCCGCGCCAGCGAAGCCCGGTGTGTCGCCGTCGATGACGTCGGCTCCGTCGCCACCGTTGATCGAGTCGTTGCCCGCGGCGCCGTCGAGAGTGTCGAGGCCGTTCCCGCCAATGATGTTGTCGTCGCCGAGGCCGCCGTCAACGTCGTCGTTGCCATCGTTGCCATCGAGTATGTCGTTGCCCGATCCGCCATTGATTGTGTCGTTTCCATTTCCGCCATCGAGGTCGTTGACTCCGTTTTGGCCGCTGATGAGATCGTTGCCATCTCCGCCTAGCAAAGTGTCATTCAGATCCCGCGTGCCGGTGATGATGTCGTCACCGTGCTTGCCATCGACATGCACTGTGGGATTCTGAGTCAAACGCAGCAGCAGTAACGAACTGAGATCGATGATGTTTGGGCCGTCACCGCCCTGGACTTCGATCGACGTGACTTGATTCGCCTGGACTGTTGGCAGCGATGTGACAGGAGTGCCATTCGCGAGCACTTGAACCAGTTGCGGATTGATCGGATTCTGTCGAATCGTGATGTTGTCACTGCCGTCGGACGAGACGCTCAGTTGTCCGCTGATGAAAAACGACGTGACCGACAACAGCGAGCGATCCTCCAACGCCTCCGCCGGGTCGTTGCGGACAAGGTGTCGACGGCGGCCGTTGGCCGACTTGCAGCACGTATCGCGAAACGCTACCAGCCAAGAAGTCCATTGCATGGTGACCGATCCTTGGTCCTCTGGAACAGGCTTGTCCGTGAACGTGCCGCGCGGTGATCGGGACGAGGACGTGTTCCTCTCGTTTCTCGTCGCCCGAAATGTTGACCCACCACGAAGGCGCGGTTCGACTGGCAGTCTTTATCGACGTGCCACAACCGGATTCATCGGCATTGTTGGCATACAGCGTAAACCGGCCGCAGCCTGCCTGAGTTGTGCAGATTGGCTGAATGAGATCAGAGGTGAGAGATGAGAGGTCAGAAATCAGGCTGACTGGGAACACCACCGTTGGAGTGTGTCCGTCTGATCTCCGATGCCCGACGTCCGTCAATGTAAACACCCCAATCAATGTGACCGGGGTGTGAGTGAAATCAAGTTGTCCGTGCCGTGATCAGCGGCTGCACTGCACCGCTCTGCAAAGGTTTGATCTGCAAACGTTTGAAATCTTCAAGCCGGGCAATGGTCTTGAACCGACACACTAACCCGAGGCGTCAGCGAGGGGAGGCATTTCACAAGGTTTGGATTGAGATATCTTCTTCATTCGGAGCGCCCGCCCTCGCTGACGCTTCGGGTGAGTTTGGTCGCGGCTCCGCCGCGCCAAGGAAGACTGGAATGAAGACTGGAATTCAGCCCGCAACGGCCGTTGGCTCAACGGAGCGTGGGGCCGAACTGCGGCGAGTCATCGGGAATCCCCGGCGAGTCGGCACGGCGCGAGATGTCTTGCACCGGGGCGGCGGGATCATCAGTTGGCAGGGGAACGCTGACTTCTTGCATTGGCATCGGGAACGGGTAGACCGGTGCTCCTGACATCGTGCCTTGCGTCTGAGGAGGTCGTTGTTGTTCGGCCTGAGAGTTTCGCCACGCGCGGCGCCGAGCCATTTCCAAAGCAGATGTCGCCTGGGCATGATTCATCGCGGCTTGAGTCGTCGGGTTCAAGGCGGCTCGCGAGTGATAGCGGTGCCACCACTGTTGCGAGTACGGCATGCCCTGCGGTTGACCCCAGCGGTATGCGAGGTCGACTTGCGACAGCACATGCTTGTAGTTGTACGGTCGAAAGTAGTGAGAACCGGGATAGGGTCCAATCTCTTGGAAATAGCCGTGCATCCAGGCTTCCTGGCTGTCGTAGGGCAACAGAGTGTCAGTGTTGCCGCCGCTGAAGCTGTAGTGGCCCATGCCGGTCGAGTAAATGCCGGCACCATAGCCGCCACCGGCAGAAACTCCGCCACCGTAGCTGCCCGCTACGAATCCTCCGTTGTTGTACGTCGGACTGCCGGTAGGATCGCCTCCCAGTGCCATGATCACGGTCATTGCCCACAGACTGCTCGACATGCTTCCCTCCTTGGTCGCTCGCATGCTGACGGTTATCGACCGGACACAAAGTGTTCTCGGCCTTCGTCGCTCGGGCTGGCGTCATCTCTAACTCATTATCGGCCGGAGAAACCCCGATTCCCCGGTCTTCCTCAAAAATCGCGAAATGTGAATCGTCAGCACGTCCCCTACCAGTTCCGACGACTTCGCTGCTTTTCCCAAGTGGGATTGGATTTGACTGTGTTGATG
>CAZPUJ010000475.1:0-2636 GCA_964589725.1 uncultured Planctomycetaceae bacterium | reverse complement strand
GCAGTGCTTGATCAGCCCTGCACTTTCTGAAAACGCCCAAAACAAAACTGTCTTGGTTCAGCCTGATTTGGAAGAGGCCCCCGAGTTAGTCCGTCAAGGAAATCAGGTGCCTTTTGTCTAGTATACGCAAATATCCTATCTTGTGCAAGCCCCGTGGTTCAACTCCGCCAAGGCGCGTTTGGCGGCGTGGGTGCTGCGCCAGGATAAGCCTGGGGAAGGGGGAAGCGATGTAGGACGCATCACGGAAACCTTTCGATGGAACCTTGCGGGTAAGCAATCCCGCCCCGCAGAGCGGCCAGCAGCGGGAAGCGAGTCTTGCGTCGCGTCCGGGCGACACCGGGCGGGCGAAGCGTAGACAGCGAGTGCCAAAGCCGTGGGATCGAGCCCCGAAATACGCGAATCGTGGGAGCCTTCGTCTTCACCCAAACGGAGGCCGCGCCGGCGACGTTCGTAAGGCCTGTCGCGCCGGTCCTGCCGGGGTCCAAGGCCAGGGCATAGGCACAGGAAGGTTCTCCAGGAACCTGGGAGACCCGACCGTCTCCACTCGACAAAGTGTGGCGTGGGGCTGCCACAGCCAAAGCTCCAGGCCCCGCAGCCGGCGTCGGGCGGCGTGGGAACGAAGACAGGCGCACGGGTGGTCACCGCCAGGCGAAGGAAACGAAGTCTGGCGGGCAGGGCGGTCGGGGTTCGGAGCACTTCATAGTACCGAGGAAGCCGGGGAACGTGTGCCGCACGGACCCGGTGGAGGGAAGGGAGTGCCGAGTCATGGACTGTTGGAGGGAAACATGGCGGGGATACCGAGACCCATCACCGTGTCAACGAAACAACAACGGATCGCGGAGTTGGCGAAGCAAGCGCCGTCGCTGAGCTTCACCAGTCTGTCGCATCACATCGACGTGCAGTGGCTGCACGAGGCGTACCAGCGCACGCGCCGGGACGGGGCCGTGGGCGTGGACGGACAGACGGCCGCGGACTATGCGGTGAACCTGGAGGCCAACCTCCAGTCGCTGCTGGACCGGGCCAAGTCCGGCACGTACCAGGCGCCGCCGGTGCGGCGGGTGCATATTCCGAAGGAGTCGGGGAAGGAGACCCGGCCCATCGGCATCCCGACGTTTGAGGACAAGGTCCTCCAGCGGGCGGTCGTCATGGCGTTGGGGCCTTTGTACGAGCAGGACTTTCAGGACTGTTCGTACGGGTACCGGCCGGGGCGGTCGGCGCACCAGGCGCTGCAAACCTTGTGGGAGCAATTGACGGCGTTGGGGGGCGGCTGGGTGGTGGAGGTGGACATCCAGAAGTTTTTCGACTCTCTGGACCACGCACGGCTGCGTGAGTTTCTTCAACGGCGGATGCGTGACGGGGTGCTGACCCGTCTGATCGGCAAATGGCTGAATGCGGGTGTTCTGGAGGGGGACGTATGGACGACTCCCGAACAGGGCACGTCGCAAGGCGGGGTGATTTCACCGCTGCTGGCGAACATCTACCTGCACTACGTGCTGGATGAATGGTTCGAGCAGGAGGTGAAGCCGCGCCTGCGGGGACGGGCCTTCCTCATTCGTTATGCGGACGATTTTGTGATCGGCTTCGAGCACGAGTCGGACGCCCGGCGGGTGCTGGAGGTCTTGCCCCAGCGGTTCGCCAAGTACGGGCTGACGCTCCATCCAGGCAAGACGCGGCTGGTGCCGTTTGCGCGGCCCAGCCAGCGGTCGGATTCAGACGATGCGAGACCTCGGCCAGGGACATTCGACCTGCTGGGGTTCACGCACTACTGGGGCCGGGCGTGGCGTGGCGGCTGGGTGGTCAAGCGGAAGACGGCGGCGAACCGCTTCAGCCGCGCGGTCCGGAGGATCGCGCAGTGGTGTCGGTTCCATCGGCACCAACCGGTCGAGGACCAGCACTCGATGCTGAGCCAGAAACTGCGCGGCCACGATGCGTACTACGGGATTACCAGCAACCTTCGGATGCTGGCCCGTCTGCGCCGCGTGGTCGAGCGGGTCTGGGGGAAATGGCTGGGACGCCGTGGGGCGCAGTCCTTTTCCTGGGAACGATTCGGCCCGCTGCTGGCACAGTTTCCGCTGGCCGCCGCGCGCGTCGTCCACTCGGTGTACGGCACGGCAGCGAACCCGTGACTTGACGAGCCGGATGCCTTAATTGGGCACGTCCGGATCTGTGGGGGCCCCGGGGGGCAACTCCCGGGGCGACCCGGCGGCCGGTTGGTTTCATCTCATCTCATTGCTACCCACCCCCTCATTTCGTTGCAACTCTTTCACTGCCACCCCGCCAACCTGCATGCAAGAGTGGACACCAACCCGAAATGTAAGCGAGGGAAAGCGTTACCGCGCCGGAGAAGGTCAGGGTCGGCTTGAAGGGTGGTCAAAGTTTTCACCCCCAGGATGCCAATCCGGACCCAGGGTGCCAGAGGGGTTGGCGGCGTGCTGGGGTGGGGGGGTGTGAGTGGGGTGAAATGCAAGAGGCATTCGGCGAGTCAAGCGATCACGGTCGGCCGCTGGTCGGGCCGAGGCGCCTCATTCCAAGAGTAGTCCAGGGTGCCAGGGAGGTTGGCGGCGTGGTGGGGTGTGCCCATCGTTTCCGGGGGTGTCAGTTGGCGTCCCCGTTTGGCGTCCCCGTGTGACGCAAAC
>CAZPUJ010000474.1:0-2682 GCA_964589725.1 uncultured Planctomycetaceae bacterium | reverse complement strand
CGTGCAGCCGCGCGAGATGCTGGTGCTGGAAGACAGCCAAGCCGGTACGAAGGCCGCCGCCGAAGCCGGGGCCTACATCATTTCGGTGCCACATCGTTACAGTGCTCACCAAGATTTCAGCCCCGCTCGTCACGTGGCCAGTAGTTTAACTGATCCGGTCGTGCTGGACCTGTTGCGGAGCTTTTGAAAGGAATTTGCATGTCCGTTTCCGACGAAACTCTCATCGCCGTCTTCGTCGATTTCGAGAACCTGGCCTTGGGCGTGAAAGACATGCACCAAGGGGACTTCAAGATTCAGCTCGTCTTGAAGCGGCTGTTGGAAAAGGGACGCCTCGTCTTTAAGCGGGCGTACTGTGACTGGAGCAACTACTCCACATCCGTGCGCGAGTTTCACTCACAAGGCATCGAACTGATCGACGTGCCGCACACGCGCATGAGCGGCAAAAACAGCGCGGACATCCGCATGGTTGTCGACGCACTCGACCTGTGTTACTCGAAGACGCACATCGACGCCTTTGCGCTGCTGTCGGGCGACAGCGACTTCTCGCCGCTGGTCTCCAAGCTGAAAGAGAACAACAAACGCGTCATCGGCTGCGGTGTCAAAAGCTCGACGTCCGATTTGCTGATCGCCAATTGTGACGAGTTTATTTACTACGACGATCTGGTCCGTGCCGTCCAGAAGTCGCGGGCGGCTCAGAAGACACAAAAGAAACCGGAAGGCAAAGACACCGACAAGAAGCAAGAAGCCGTCGAGTGGCTGTGTGAGATCGTGCGGTCGCTGCAGGCCGACTACGAAACGCTGTGGGGTTCGCAGATTAAACAGACCATTCGCCGCGTGCATCCCGGATTCAACGAGGCGTATCACGGCTACAAGAGCTTTTCCGAACTCATCAAAGACGCCGAAACCCGCGGCCTGATCCGCGTCGAGTACGACGAAACCCGCGGCAACTTCAAAGTCCGGCTGAAGGACGATTGACGATGGCCACGTTTGCCGTGATCTTGCCGGCCGCGGGGAAGAGCAGCCGGTTCGTCGCGAAAGCGACCGGATTGGACTTTGGTGCTCCGAAGAAGAAGCCATTCGCCGAACTCAAGGGTCGGCCGGTTTGGCTGCGAGCATTGGAACCGTTCGTCAATCGAAACGACGTCGTGCAACGGATCGTCGCGCTGTCGCCGGAGGATGTCGACTGGTTCAAGGACAAATACCGCGCCAACCTCGCGTTCTTGGATCTCACGCTGGTTGAGGGCGGAACCGCACGAGCCGACACCGTCGAGCGCGCGTTGTCTCGCGTACGCGCGGATGTTGATTTCGTCGCCGTCCACGATGCAGCGCGCCCGCTGTTGGCTCAGGAGTGGATCGACGCCGTGTTCCGCGCCGCCGAAAAAACTGGAGCTGCGATTCTGGCCAGCCCGGTCAGCAGCACGCTCAAGTTGGTCACTCCCGACGGTCGCGTCGTGAAGACAATCCCGCGCGACGGACTGTGGGCCGCACAGACGCCGCAAGTTTTTCGTCGCCAATTGTTGCTCGACGCTTTCGCACAGCGCGGCGACTTTCAGCCGACCGACGAAGCTCAGTTGGTTGAACGAATCGGGCAGCCAGTCGCGGTCGTCGAGTGCTCGCCGATGAATTTGAAGATCACGTCGCAAGAAGATTTTCGTCTGGCTCAAGCGCTCGTCAATCACCTGCCGCAACGTGAGCTTCCAGAAGCGTTCCATCCGTTCGCGGATGATCGGTTCTAGTGATGGCGCGGACGCAGCATCGCTCGTCGGCAAGTATCCGTCTGTCGGCGTTCGACGTTGTCACCTATGATCCTTGCGGTTGGCGATGCAAATCGGATCACGTCGCATCGGATCACAAGGGCTGGGATGCCGCGCGGGGAGATTGCCTGATGAACGATCAAGGACGATTCGCTCGGGTGCCGGATATACGAACGGAGTTGCCGGGGCCGAAGGCTCGGCAGATGATCGCTACGGATGAGCGGTACACGTCGCCGTCGTACACGCGGTGTTATCCGTTGGCGGTCGAGCGGGGAGTCGGCGCGGTCATCGAGGACGCCGACGGCAACTTGTTCCTCGACTTCACGGCGGGCATCGCCGTCTGCTCGACGGGACATTGCCATCCGCGCGTGGTGTCCGCCATCCAGCGGCAGGCTGCGAAGTTGATTCACATGTCGGGCACCGATTTTTATTACGGCCCGCAGGCGGATTTGGCTCGCAAGTTGGCGGAGATCGCTCCGGGAAACTCTCCGAAGCGGGTGTTCTTCACGAACTCCGGGGCCGAGGCGATCGAAGCGGCGTTCAAGTTGGCCCGGCATCACACCAAGCGGCAGCAGATGATCTCATTCTTTGGAGCGTTCCACGGCCGCACGCTCGGCGCGCTGTCGCTCACGGGCAGCAAGGTGATTCAGCGAGGCGGCTTCGCGCCGCTCGTCCCCGGCGTGACGCACATCGAGTACGCGAATTGTTATCACTGCCCGAACGGGCCGACGAACGGACGCTGCTGCCTGCAATCGCTCGATCACCTCGAAAACGATCTGTTCCGTCGGACGTTGCCCCCCAACGAGGTCGCGGCGATCATTGTCGAGCCGATTCAAGGCGAGGGAGGCTACATCGTGCCGCCGCTGGAGTTTCATCAGCGGCTGCGAGAGATCACCAGCAAGCACGGCATTTTGTACATCGTCGATGA
>CAZPUJ010000473.1:0-6939 GCA_964589725.1 uncultured Planctomycetaceae bacterium | reverse complement strand
GCTGGGCTTGGTCGCGTGCTTTTTGCTCGCGGTTCCGATCTTTGTGGCACCTTCGACGTATCGTCAGCTTTGGCAGCGACTGCTTGTGCCGTGGGGTAACTGGGGCACGGCGGGAGCTTGGCAGATTGACGTTGCGAACGGTGATCGCGTGGTGGCTCGCGGCGCGGACGTCGAATTGCTCGCGACGGCGAAGTACTCGAAGGAAACGGAAACGCCGAAGTCATTGCTGCTCGAATGGCGGGATGCCGCAGGCACAACGGATCGCCGGACGATGCCGTTCGACGAAGCACGCGAAGCGTTCGTCGCCGTTGTTCCGCACGTGATGCGCGACTTCGACTTTCAAGTGCTTGTCGATCGACAGCACTCGCGCGATTACCGCGTGCAAGTGGTCGAGCCGCCCGTCGTGACGCAGGTGCGGCTGGACGTCGAACCGCCGGCGTATGCCGGTTGGCCGGCTCAGACAATTGACGGCGCGGTCGGCTCGATCCGCGTGTTCGAACACAGCCGCTTGCGATTCACGCTCGAATTCAATAAGCCGGTCGAACAGGCCGAATTCGTTTGGCGGTCGCGCGAACAGAAGACCGAGTTGACGCTCGACGACAATCAACGATCGGCGACCGTCGAATTCACAGCTGATCCAAAGACCACGGGCCCGTTCGCGTTCTCGGTCAAGGATCAGCACGACCTGACCAACAACGACACCGTCCCGCGCGAGCTGCTCATCATCACCGACGAACCGCCAAAGTTGGCCGTGAAGGGAGTGCACAGCACGGAAGTTCGGCCGGACGACGTCGTGCCGATCGACGTGACCGCCAGCGACGACATCGGCGTCGGGGAGTTGGAATTGCATGTCGAAATCTCCGGCCGCAAGGAGTCCGAGCTGCAAGTCGACGAGCAGGTTCGCGGCCAGAAACAAGTCGAGCAGCGGTTCACGCTGGACCTCGCGAAGCTTAATCTCGAACAAGGCCAATGGATGACGTACAAGGTCCGGGTGACTGATGAACGTCCGGAGCCGGGGCCTCACGAAGTGTGGTCCCAGCCGCGTGTACTGCGGGTCAATCGCAAGGCCGCTCCGCCGGGAGCCAATGAACTCGCCAAGTCGCACGACGAGTTGCAGAACGAACTCAAAGACTTGGCCCGTGCGATTACCCAGAAGCGAGACGCGCTCGAAGACCTCCGCAAAGAGGCTGAACTCGCCGGCCGAAATATGCAGGAGCCGCCCAGCCGTGAGCGGTTCGAGGAGCTCGAACGGCAGTTGCACGAGCTGACCCAGCGGAGCGACAAACTCGGCGAGCAATTGGCGGCCGACCCGATCTTCAACGAACTCGGCGAGAAGGTTCGTGAGGTCGCGCAACAGGAACTGCCCGCCGCCGAAAAGGAAATGGAACTCGCGAAGGACGCTCATGGGGAAGAACAATCGCAAAACCTGCGTCGCGCCGAACAGCAGTTGGATAACGCCACCAAGAAGCTGAAACAGCTCGATAAGCCGTTCCAGCAGCTGGCCGACTTGCAGCGCGACTTGCTCGAACTGCGACGCCTTGCGCAGCAAGCCGACCAACTCGCTAACCGCGCCGACCAACTCGCTAAGAATGACGCCGCGAAAGCCGACGCATCCAAGCCAGAAGTGCCAGCGAAGGACGGTCCAAACCAACCCGAGGTGCCAGCACGGGACGATCAAAAACAGAACGCCGCAGAAGCCGCGAAAGGCGAACAGGAAAGGCAGCAACTCGCGCAAGATCAGCAGAAGCTCGCCGACGCGCTCGACGACTTGTTGAAGAAACGTCCCGAACTGCTCAACGCCGCGAAACGGGATCAATTGGCACAGCTCGCCGAGTTGTCGAAACAAGCTCGCGAATTGGCCGATGAGCAGCAAAAACTTGCCGACGTGATGAAGGAGCGGCAACAAGAGGCCGCCGCGAAAACGGCTGAACTTGCTCAGCGGCAAGAAGACCTCCAACAACGAGCCGAGCGGGCGGCTGTCGAGGCCGAGACTCGCGACCGCACTAAAAACGTCTCGCCCGTGAATCCCGAACCGCTGCGAGACGCTGTCGCCGCGCTGCAACAGGGGAACCTCGACGAAGCTCGCCGTCAGCAGGAAAAGGCGGCAAACGAACTCGACCGCTTGGCGGCAGATCTCGACAAGGCCAAAGCCGCTGCCGAAGGCCAAACGGACAGACAGAATTCCGCCGAGCAACCGAATGCCCCGAAAACCGACTCGGACGCGAAGCCGACAAACGATGCGAAGCCGACAAACGATGCGAAACCGACAAACGATGCGAAACCGAATGCCGGCGAGTCAAACATAGAAGCCAATGAACCACGCGCAGCGAATCGTCCCGCGTCGCTCGCCGAGGCGGCTCGCCAGTTGGCGAACGAACAAGCCGAACTCGCCGCGAAAGCCAATCAAGCTCGCGAAGGGCAAACGCCGCAGGACCGTCAAAAGGCGGCCGAGCAACTGGCCCGTGAGCAGGCTCAATTGAAAGACCGCATCGCTGAATTGCCCGTTGAGACGGTCAACAAGAACGAGGCGAAGTTGAGACTCGACTCCCGAACGCAACCGCCGGACGAGCCAGAAAAGCCCGCGTCAAACGATCCAAACTCACCGAAGGTGGCACAAAGCGATCAGAGTCCAAAGGACGACGCTCCGAAGGGCGATGCTTCAAAGGGTGACACTCCAAAGAGCGAAATGCAGACGAGTGATGGGCGGAAGAATGACATCCAGACTTCGCCCAATCAGGGTCCGAACGCACAGCCGAGTGAAGAACCAGAGCCGCCGCAGCAAGAACGAAAACTTTCTGGCAGCGAAGCGGCTCAGCAGCGAGCGGTGCAACATGCGGAGCAAGCTCGCGAGGCGTTGGCTCAAGGGAATCTCGACCGCGCGGCTCAGGAACAGCGTCGCACGGAGCAAGCTTTGCACGACGTGGCCGCACGCGCCGAAGCGGCGGAGAAAATGCAGCAAGCCAATGCGCCGCAGGGTCAGGCCGACCAGAACAAGACCGGTGAGAAAGGTGATCCCGCCGAGAACGACAACGCTCCCAACGCCAATGAGCTGAATCGCGAATTGCCGCAGCCAGAACATGTCGCACAACTGGCGGAGGAACAGAGGCAGTTGATGCAGGAAGTGGCTCGCGCGCTGCAACAGCAACAAGGCGCGAGCGCGAATCAGCCATCGCAGCCACAGCAGGCTCAGTCGAAGCAACAGGCGGCAGCGAACCAAGCTAGTCAGCAGCCACAAGCCAACGCGACGCAAGACGAGCAAAACAAGAACCAGAACCAAGAGCCGTCGACAGCCCAGAAAAAGGTGCGGGACACTCAGGCCGCGCAGAATGAGTTGGCTCAGCAGTCACAGCAGCTTGCTGAGCAAGTGAAGCAAGAGCTTGGCAACGACTCGAAGGAGGCGCAAGACGCGACGCAAGCGGCTCGTCTCTGCGAGTCCTGAAGGGGCAAGGCCTCCTCTGGCCAGTTTGGCCAGGCTTCACAAACCGGAAAGCAAGCGTCTCAAGCCGCGAGTCAATTGGCTCAGTCGCTGCAAGCGAACCCGCGCGCAAATCCGGAACTCGGTCAGCAAGCGGCCAACATCGCCGAGCAACAGCACCAGCTTGCGCAACAAATGGAACAGCTCGGCGAAACCCCGGGCGCATCCGCCGCCGCGCAGCAGCAACGGCAGAGCGAGCTGAACAACGCCGCCGGCCAATTGGGTCAGCAGTTGGCTCAATCGCAAAACCGACTGGGACAACAACCGCTCAACCAACAGCAGGCCGCGAAGAACGCTCAAAACGCGGGCGAGCAGACTGCTCGCGCGCAACAGAACATGCAGGCGGCCAAACAAGCGTCGCAATCGGGCAATGCCGGTGACGCTGCTCAGTCCGCTCAGCAGGCCGCTGAGGCACTCCGCGATGCTGCCGCCGCGCAGCCCAGTGGAAGAGCCGTCACACCGCCGAAATCTCCGCTCCCGCGCGGCGTCGGCGACGAGATCGCTCAAGCCGCCGAGAAACTTCGCGAAGCCGCCGACTCGCAGCCGCAGGGTGATCCCGCGTCTCAGCCATCGGCCGCACAAGGCCAGCCGAATCAACCAAACCAGCCAGACAAACAAGGGCAACCGGGACAGCAAACCGCGCCAGCAGTGCAGGCGGCGCGAAGCGTTCAGTTGGCAAAGATGGCTCAGCGGCTGCGCGAAGCGGCGCGGGCGTTGGCTCAAGCGGCGAATCAATCCGTGCCAACGCCATCCCAAGGTCAATCACAGCCGCCGGGACAACCGTCGAATGAACCGAGCAACGGGAACGCTCTCACTCAAGGTGCCGCCGGCGCCGGCAACGGCTCTGGAAGCACAGAACAGGATCGGGGCGACGAGGCCGGTGAGTTACAGACTCAAGTGAAAAAACTGACCGGCCGCAATTGGGGCCAGTTGTCCAGTCGCTTACGCACCGAATTGTTGCAAGCCGCCAAGCATCAGGCTCACGGCGATTACAACAAGCTTATCAAACTCTATTTCCAAGAAATCGCCAAGACGACCCCTGACAATACGCCAGCGGAGACGAAGCCATGAGGCGTGATGTCACACTAACCCGACGCGTCAACGAGGGACGCGCAGAGCGATGGTTCGCGCGACAAACGCCCCCTCGCTGGCGCGTCGAGCTTGTGTGCCGGTTGGCCTTCGTCATCCTGCTGGCGACCGGTTCCTTCAACGTCACTCTTGCCGATGAGCGAAGCGAGCAAGACAAGCAAGTCGACGTCGCGATCGCGAAGGCGCTGGAACACCTCGCGGGAAAGCAACTCGCCAACGGTGCGTGGGCCATTGATCAGTTTGGCGAATCGACGTCGGCGACGTCGCTGGCCGTGATGGCCATGCTCGCGGCCGGGCACGTGCCGGGCGAAGGGCCGTATGATCAGCACATGCAGCGCGGTATTCGTTGGGTGCTGGATCATCAACAGCAAAACGGCGTCTTGGTGCATCGCACGGGACACGGGCCGATGTACTGTCACGGCATCACCACGTTGATGCTGGCCGAGGTGGCCGGTATGACAGACGACGTTCTGGCGGAACGCTGCCGCGATGCGCTTACCAAGGCTGTGCGTGTGATCTTATCGGCGCAGAACGTTCGCAAGGATCGCGGCAGCGCCGGCGGTTGGAGATATCAACCCACCAGCGGCGACAGCGATCTGAGCGTCACCGGCTGGCAATTGCTAGCGCTGCGAGCGGCCAAGGACATCGGCAGCGACGTGCCGGCGGAGAACATCGACGCGGCGGTCGAATACGTCAAGCGTTGCTCGCACCAGCGGAGCGGGTTCGGTTATCAACCCGGCGGCGGACCCACGCCGACTCGCACGGGCACCGGAATTCTGGCGCTCGAAATCTGCGGCGTGCATCACTCACCCGAGGCGATATCCGGAGCGGAATACCTCGTGCAGAATCCACTGCAAGCCGACTCCGAGTTCTTCTTCTACGGAGTCTATTACGGCACCATCGGCATGTTTCAAATGGGAGACGAGCATTGGAATCAGACTAAGCGGCATATCGTTCCACTGTTGCTGAGTCTGCAATCTCCCGACGGTAGTTGGTCCGGCCGCCACGGTGGCGAGCGCGGCTTGGGCACGGTGTACGCGACCAGCCTAGCCGTCCTCGCACTGTCGGTCGAGTACCAGTTCCTGCCGATCTACCAGCGGTAGCATGCGTGCGGCACATAGCGCTGCTGCTGCGAAATCCGACGTAGGTCAGGCTTTCCAGCCTGACCCGAACGTCCATCGATTCCCATTCGCCCGACGGATTTCGTCCATGTCCGCTACCAACTTCCCAACCAGCGAAGCCTATGAGCGCCACTTGCCGCACCAGATTCCCGAACGAGTCCCGATCTTCGTCACCTGCAATTTGAAAGGAGCGATCCCGCAAGAAGTTCGCGAGCGATTTCAGCGCGAGCGCGAACAACTGGAACGCGAGCCGCTCCGGCCTGCAGAGTCGCTGACTGCGCGACAGATACGGCACTCGAAGATTGTCTTCGCCATGACTGACGAGTTTCTCGACGGCCAGAAGACCGGACCGTTGTGGTTGCAAGAACCGCGAGAGGCCAAGCAGGTCGAAGACGCGATCCTGTTTGGCGTCCCCGAACGGTACGAGTTGTACGCGTATTGCGTGATGCCGAACCACATGCACCTGCTAATGACTCCGATTTGGAAGTACCGCAAGCTGATGCAAGGCTTGAAAGGCTACACCGCTCACGAAATCAACGGACTGCTTCACCGTCGCGAAGAAGAGTTCTGGCAAGATGAATCCTACGATCACTGGCCTCGCGACGAAGCCGAGTTTTTTCGCATCATCGCGTACATCTAGAACAACCCCGTCGCCGCCAAACGATGTACTCGTCCCGACGACTGGCCCTGGTCGTCCGCGTCGAAGCGTTCCTTGTGGCCGCGTGGCGAAGCCCTTTCCGCTGACATGGCGTTGCTGCTGCGAAATCCGACGTAGGTCAGCCTTTCCAGGCTGACCCGAACGGGCGAAAACGTCCCAGCCGAAACCACGTACGCGATGATGCGTACGTCGGTGAAGCGGTCGAGTCAGGCTAGAAAGCCTGACCTACGTAGGTCAGCCTTTCCAGGCTGACTTGATCAAGAATCGACGCGATTCTGGCAATTCGGGTCAGGCTAGAAAGCCTGACCTACGGGTTTTGAAACTGCCTCTAGCCACTCTTCACTTTGCACTGAGTTCGCTTCACTTGTCGCCCTTCCCGTCCCATTCGATCTTGCCCTTCGGCAAGGCCTTTTTCAGTTCGTCGATTCCGGTGGCAGTGACTTTGGTGCGGCGGAGGTCGAGGGATTCCAGGTTCGTCAGGCTGGCGAGGTGCTTGATGCCGGCGTTGGTCAGTCCGCTGCCGGCCAGCGACAGGCGCTTGATCGGCTTCAGTTCGGCCAGGTTTTCGGCCGAGAGATTGGTCAGGTTCGGGTGGC
>CAZPUJ010000472.1:0-9644 GCA_964589725.1 uncultured Planctomycetaceae bacterium | reverse complement strand
GCGACGATGAGGCGCCGATCCTGGTGCCGAATGCCAAGTTCGTGACGCCATCGGCCGCGACCGGCGCTGTGTACGAGATGCCGGAATTTCGGACTCCTCGCAAACCGACGACGAATTCGTCGACGAAAACCTCAACAACCGCAAAGCCCGTAGCCAACCAGCCAGCGAAAACGCCCAAAGGAAAACCTCGGAAAGAATGACGCGGCAAGATATCTGTGATTTGAGATGAAGGATTCGAAATCTGAGATTTGAAATCCGCTACATGGAAACCTCGCGATGAAGACCAACCACTTCAATAAAAACATCATCCAACAGTTTGCGACCGCCATCGGAGCCGTCGCGCTCTCGGCATCGCCGCTGTGGGCGATCGATACCGTCACGCTTCGCAGCACGGGCAAGCCGGTGCTCGGGGAGATTGGGGCCATCAATCGCACCGAAGTGACCGTCAAACCGAAAACGGGCGAGGCAATCAAAGTTCCAGCCAACGACATCGCCACCATCAAGTGGGAGGGTGAACCCGCGAAGCTTGGCTTGGCTCGCAGTGACGAAGAGGGAGGTCGGCTCGAAAAGGCGCTCGATAGCTATCTCGAAATCGCCAAAGACGCAAAATCGGGAAATATGAAGGCTTGGATGGAGTTCTTGATCGCTCGCGTTTCGGCCAAGCTCGCGCTAGATGATCCGTCCAAGATCGACGATGCCGTCAAAAGGCTGGAAGCCTTCACGAAATCCTACGCCGATCACTTCGGCTACTTCGACGCTACGAATCTCTTGGGACAGGTCCACGTCGCCAAGGGAGATTTTCCCAAAGCTCAGCAGGCCTTCGAGAACTTGGCGAAGGCCCCTTGGAACGATTTCCGCACGGCGGCAAGGGTCTCGGTGGGCCGAGTGCAACTCAAGCAAGACAAGGTGGAAGACGCCGCGAAATCATTCGACGATGCCGCCGCCGGCAAAGCGGAATCGGACGCCGAGAAAGCTCGCCGTAACGAAGCCCTCGTGGGCAAAGCGGCCTGTCTGGTGAAGCAGCAAAAGAACGATGACGCCTTGAAGCTGATCGACGAAGTGATCAAAGCCGCGTCGCTCGACGAGCCGCGCGCGATGGCCGAGGCGTACAACCTGCAAGGGGATTTGTTGCAGGCTCAGAACAAATTGAAAGAGGCCGCGATCGCGTACCTGCACGTGCCCGTTTTGTTTCCCAAAGAGAGGGCTGCGCACGCCGAAGCCTTGTATCACCTCCACAAAATTTCTGGTTCGATCGGCCAACCTGACCGAGCTGCCGAAGCTCGCGATGATCTGCTGGCGAACTTTCCGAACAGCGAGTGGGCCAAGAAACTGGGCGAAGCCGCGGCACCCAAGGAGACACCGGCGACCGACGGAACGGAGAAGTAACGCATTCCCAGGTCGAGTAGGAGCAGAAGTGGAAGCGATCTCACGGAGATGATGATGCTCGATTGGCCAACCAAGACTGCGTTTCGCGAGTGCCGGTGGGTGCTGCTGGCCGTGACATTCTTAGTGCTGAGCGGCTGGTCCTTCGACCTTGGAACTCCCGCGTGGGCCTATCAACCCGCTGGCCAAGACTCGAAGATGGAAGAGGGGATAGACGCCGCCGCGCCGGCCACGAAAGCGGGAAAGGTGCAAGCCGCGGAGGAGTCGGCGGAAGCGCCGCCGCTCGAACAAAAGAGCTTTCTGAAATGGTTGATTGACGCCTCCGGCCCATTTGGTGCCTGCATCTTCATTGAGTCGTTCATCATGGTCGCGGTCATCATTATGTGCATCCTGCAGATTCGCCGCCAAAACTTTCTGCCGCCGGAATTCCTCGAGGAATTTGAAAAGAAGCTGAACGCTCGCGACTTTCAAGGAGCGTTTGAAACATCCAAGCATGACGAGTCAATACTGGCGCGACTGCTGGTGGCCGGCATGACTAAATTGCAACATGGTCCGGACGCTGCCCTGAAAGCGATGAGCGAATTGGGAGAGGACGAAAACATGGGCCTGGAACATCGCCTTAGTTGGCTGGCGTTGATCGCCACAACGGGCCCGATGCTGGGATTGCTCGGCACGGTACAAGGCATGGTACAAGCGTTTGAGGTCATCGCCCGCACGGCCACGCAGCCGAAACCCTCGGAACTGGCCGAAGGCATCATGCTCGCGTTGGTCACCACACTGGAAGGCCTCATCATCGCAATTCCCGCAATGATCTCGTACAGCCTGTTACGAAATCACCTGACCCGACTGATGTTCGACGTCGGCATTCTCAGCGAGCAGTTGATCGGTCGCTTTCAGACGCGTCCCGCCGCTGGCGGAGCAGCACCGGCGAACGTGCCGGCAGAACCACGCGTCGGTCCTTCGTGAGTCGGTCCTTCGTGAGTGAGACTGTGGAGTTTCCATGAGATTCCGTTCGCCCCCAATGCCCAGCGCCGAGATGGACATGACACCGATGATGGACGTCACGTTTCAGTTGATCACGTTCTTCATGATGGTGACGAACTTCGAGCAGACGCAGGCGGACGAGCGTGTGAGACTCGCGGCTGACGCACTGGCCAAGCCGCCGGAAGTCAAAGTCGAACATGAACTGGTCGTCAACGTCGGCTACAAACGGAGCAAAGACGGTCTCAAGACCGATCAGCAACCGTTTGTCTTCCTTCCCGGCGAGGAAATGCGCATCCCCGAGTATCGCCGCAGGCTTCAGCAGGAGGCCCGCATCTATCAGGCAAAGGGGACCGACCCCAAAGACGTCACTGTGACCATCCGCGCCGACGGCGATGTCCCCACCGGACAAGTTCAAGAATTCATTAAGATGGCGCAGGAACTGAAGTTTGAGAAGTTCGCTCTCAAGGCCAAGCAAAGCAAAGACTGAACACTAGTTCCCATTTTGGATTTGAGATTTCGTATGCCTCGCACGGCCAAGTCTGACACATTTCGGAGACACCCACACTAACCCGAAGCGTAAGCGAGGGCTGAGGTCAAAGTTCCTCGCTGACGCTTCGGGTTAGTGTCCGATTCGGGCGCGTGCGGTATTGCTGCCTGAAACGGGTGCCCGCAAATCAAAAATCGAAAATCGAAAATCCGTTGAGTCTCCGATGAAAGTCAAACAGCTTGAACCGGCCAATCTGCAACAACAAACGACGCCGATGATCGACGTCACGTTTCAATTGCTGACGTTCTTCATGATGACGTTGAAAATTTCGTCCCCGGAAGGCGACTTCAACATCAACATGCCGCCGGCTACGCAAGGATCGAAAGCCGTCGATCAACTGCTTCCCGACATCAAGGTGCGCTTGATTGCGACTCCCGATGGCAGCTTGGCTCAATTGCGGTTGGGTGAACGCAACATGGGGAATGATGAGTTGGCCTTTCAGCGGCTGAACAACGAGATTTTGAAATTGATCGGCACGCCTGGCGCGGCGCGTTCAAAAGACATGGAGGTCGAAATTGACGCCGACTTCAACCTGCACTTCGAGAACGTCGTGAAAACGATCGGCGCCTGCACCGGACGGTTGAGCAAAGACGGACGGGCTGTCGTGCGGTACATCGAAAAGATCAAGTTTGCTCCGCCGAAACGCGACCCGGATGCGTGACGTTGGAGTTTCGTCTGGAGGCGGTTTTCGGCCGTCGTCGAGACGTACTGCCGCCTGAAGGTGGAATTCCAACACGGGAGCCGACCGACGTGACAGACCATGATCGCCCCACGTCGGTTCGCTTCGGAGTTCTGTTCGGCCTGTGTGCGTTGGCGGCGATCGCGTATCTCGCACGCAGTGGTTGGGGGGTCGTCGCGGCCGACCAGCAAATCGGGCTGGAGCTTGGCTGCTCGGATAAACAACTCGCCAGCGCGATGTCGGCATTTTATTTGGCGTACGCACTCGGTCAGCTTCCGTGTAGTTGGTTGGGTCGGCATTGGGGCAGTCGCGTTGCTCTGCCTGTGTTTGCGGTAGTGTTGTCGATTTGTTCGGCAGTCGTGGGTTTGATCCCCAGTTGGCTGGGAGTGTTCGCGGCTTGGACGCTCTTGGGGTTCGCACAGGCAGGGATGTTTCCGACGGCGGCTCAATCCATCAAGCACTGGTTCCCCCAAACACGCATCGGCTTGGCGAGCGGCCTGCTCGCCAGTTGCATGTCGCTGGGTGGAGCGATCGGAGCCCTCTCCAGCGGTTGGTTGGTCGAGCACTCCGGCTGGCGAAGCGTGTTTCTGATCTTCGCGTTGCCAGGACTGGCCTGGGCCGCGGCCTTTTGGTTTTGGTTTCGAGAGACTCCCGATGAACATGCCAACGTCAACGCTCGCGAGCGTGAACTGATTCGCGGCGAGAGGTGGCGGACGCCGCCTGCGTCCGCGACTGACACTGCCGCTGCCGATGCCGACGCTGGCAGCGTGGGCCACGAGCGCGTGCCTTGGTTGGCGTGGCTTGGCAGCGTGACCTTGTGGCTGATCTGCAGTCAGCAGTTCTTTCGAGCGGCTGGACAAGTCTTCTTCAACACTTGGTTCCCGAAGTATCTGAAAGAAGTCCATTCGGTCACGTCGGCCAGCTCCGGCTATTTGTCGAGCCTGCCACAAATCGCCTTGATTGTAGGGTGCGCGCTCGGAGGATTCGTCTCCGATTGGTTATTCATTCGTACGGGCAGCCGGCGAATCAGTTGGCAAGCCTTCTCAGTGTCGTGCTTGCTGATGTGTTCATTGTTGATCGGTGTGGCGTTTTGGGCCCACTCGGCACTCGCCGCGACGTGGCTGATCGCGGCGGGCACATTTTTCGCGGCAATGGCCGGGCCGAATTCGTACTCGATCACGATCTCGAAGGCCGGCGTTCACATACCGATTGTTTTCGCCATCATGAACATGGCCGGCAACTTGGGAGCCTCCGCGTCACCGATCGTCGCGGAACGATTCCAAAACTGGACCGGCGGCTGGAACAGCGTGCCGTTTCTGTTCGCGGGCATTTATGTCGCCGCAGCCGTGTCCTGGATGTTGCTCAGTCCCGATCGGCCGCTGTTGGATCGCACCGAGCCCTGAGCACTCGGCACCGGAGACTCATTCTTCGCAAGGCTCACCACGATTCCCAGTGAGACAAGGTTGATGACCAAGTTGCTGCCGCCGTAGCTCAACAGCGGATGCGAGATCCCTTTCGTCGGCAGCATCGACGTCACGACGGCGACGTTGATTGCGGCCTGCAGAACCATTTGGCTCAGCAGCGTGACGCCGACGAGAAGCTCGAAACTGCGTCTGTCGTGGCGACGAAACAGACTCAAGCCGGTCACGAAGAATCCCGTCCACAACGCGACCAATCCCAGCGTGCCAATCAGGCCCAGCTCTTCGCCGACCACCGCGAAGACGAAATCGGTGTTCGCCTCCGGCAAGAAGCTGAGCTTCTGCCAACCTTTGCCCAGACCAGCTCCCATCAGGCCGCCCGACCCCAACGAAAGCAATGACTGTTGGACGTGGTATGACGCGCGATCGACGTCGGACCACGTGGCCACGAAGTCGCTGATTCTCTGCCACTGATACGGCTTTAGGGTGAAAGCCACTCCCACAGCCGGCACCAGTCCCAAGCTGAAGTTGCGAATCGGCCAACCTCCCAAGAACAGCAACAGACCGCTCGACATCGTCAGAAACACGGCAGTTCCCAAGTCCGGTTGCCACAGCACCAGCGGCAACGTCACCGCGATCGGCAGGACGAACGGGATCGTTCCTACCAGCCAACGATGAAGATGCGCTTGTCGCTTCACGACCATCGCACCCAAGAGCAGCGGCAAGGTGATCTTCGCCAACTCGGACGGCTGCATCTGAAACGCGCCGAACCGTAACCAGCGCTGTGAACCTTTGACTTTCGTACCGATTCCCGGGACTAGTACGACCGCGAGCAGCACGAGCGTGATGACGAACAACGCCGGAGCCGCACTTCGCCAGAACCGAACGGGCAGCAACGCGCACAGGCTTCCGATGACGACGCCCACGGCGAGGTGCGTCGCGTGGCGCGACAGGTAAATCTGCTCAAACTCCGTGGGCCGCGACGTGATGCTGGCGCTGTGGACCATCAACACGCCAAACCCCACCAGCACGCAGGCCAACGAGAGAAACAAATTGCGATCGGAGTTCGAGTTCACACCGGGATCGCTTAAGCAAGAGGAAGAAATTGCGACATCGAGTTGCATCGGCCGATCGCAGCCAACGACTCAACCGAACGTCGCGCAAGTCGCCTTCGCGTGATTGATTCACACGATCTGGGAGCTTGTGTTACGTGGGCACGACCGCGTTATCTTGCTCAAACCGAATCTCAAGCGCGACCGGACCCCACAGTCCACCAGGAACACCACCGGCCGACTGCGGATCGAACGTCAGCTCGACGACCAACTCATTATGCAAGCGCAAATGCGAAGTGATTTCGAATTCCGCGGTCGTGGCATTATCAGCGATACCGCCGAGTCGTTGACCGTTCAATCGCGCTTGGGCCGCACCAACGATGCCGTCAAAGACGATCCAAACATGCTCGTGAGGTTCGAGGTTCGTCGGCTGATTGAATTTTCGGCGAAACTCGACCGTGCCGGCTTCGTCTCCGAACAGCGATTGCCAATGGCTGGGCATCACGACACTTCGTGCTGGTTCGTCGCGGTTCAACCAGCGAGTGTCCCAAGGCCCCTTCAAATGCATGCGATGGGTCGGCATCTTCAGTTGCTCGAATGATTGCTGATCCCGTTACCGTTTGATCTGTTGACGCTGTCGACAAGCACCGATAAAAGCTCGACTCGCACGCCCCCTTCGTCTAGAGGCCCAGGATATAGGATTCTCAGTCCTAGGACACGGGTTCGACTCCCGTAGGGGGTACTGCACAAACCGCACCTGTGATTAGGTGCGGTTTTTTTATGGCCTGAACGTACCCCGTCCCTGTGCGTGTCCATTGCATCCCTCGCAGTTTGACAGGGTCGCACAACCTGAGGAGTCGACCTGGCATCGCAAATCGTGGGTTATTCGCGAAATCGGTTCGCGGATGACGCTCGAAGACGCCGATGGGAAAGCGGGACATGCCGAGGATGAACTGCATCCGTGGGATGAGACATGCGAATGGCGGTGACTCAAGTTCTGCCGTGGATACCTGCTGCCGTCGTCCTGGCAGGTTTCGCGCTCCAGGCGTCTTCCGATTCCGGTTTCGAAGCGTCGAGGCAATTGTCACGGCGTTCAGTAAGCGATGTGGCGTCGGTGCGGACAGTTGACGCCTCAGAGCGAATTGGATTGGTGGTGCCTCGCTACGTGGGCGCGGGGTCGTGTGCGGCATCGAACTGTCATGGTGCTTCGCGAGTTGACAGCGTCACGGCCGGCAGCGAGCACAACATTTGGATTCAGGCCGATCCACACGCGAACGCTCACGCGACGCTGTACACCCACAAGTCGCGGCAGATTGCTGAGAAGCTCGGTTTACAATCGGCTCACGCAGCGGCCGTTTGTCTGAATTGTCATGCACTGAATCCCAATCCGCCGGAACTCGCGTTCGAGCATCAGCACACGATTCAGGACGGCGTGAGTTGCGAGTCGTGTCACGGAGCCGCGGAGCATTGGTTGGAACCTCACAAGCGATTCGATTGGAAGTCCCGCAGTGACGCTGCCAAGACGGCGCTCGGCTTCACGATGACCAAAGATCCGTTGACTCGAACGCGCCTATGCGTGGAGTGCCACGTTGGTGCCCCGGGACGAGACGTCAACCACGATTTGATTGCCGCCGTCCATCCACGACTGCATTTCGAGATGTCGGCGCATCAGGCGAATATGCCTCGGCACTGGAGTCTCGCGAAGGACGCGAAGGAAAAGGCTCGTTCGCCGGCGTTGGAGGCTCGGTTGTGGGCCGTCGGACAGTTCGCGACCGCCGAGGCAGCGCTGCGGCTTCTGGAACAACGCGCCGCAACTGCGGATCCGACGGCGGAACGAGGCGGCTCGCCCTGGCCCGAGCTTGCGGAGTACGCCTGTTATGCCTGTCACCATGATTTGTCCGAGCCGAGTTGGCGGCAGAAACATGGTTTTCGAGGTCGCCCTGGCGAACTCCCGTGGAGCGTGTCTCGTTTTTCGTTGTTGACAGGATTGACTCGCGAGCTGTCCGGCTCTCATGAAAGTTTGGAAGCGGGACTGCAAGAGATTCAGCGCGAGATGGGACGCTCTCTGCCTTCTCGCGAATTGGTGGCTCGCCACGCACGGCAACTGAGCCTGCTGCTCGACCAAGCTGCGGAGCACGCGAATCGAGGTCCGCTTTCTGACGACGTGCTTCAACGGCTGATGCTGCGATTGACTCGCGAAGGTGACGAGTTACTGCGGCGAGATTGGGAGAGTGCGTCGCAGCTGTATCTGGCGGTTGTCGCGGTGCAACAGAGTCGGATGGAGTTACGCGGAGCGCCGACACTCGAATCGCAACGGGTGCTTGACGATCTGCGCACGCTCCGCGATCTGTTGCAGTTTCCACGTGACAGCGAGGCGAATCGCTATGACAGCCCAAAAGATCTCCACAAGCGCATGAATGATTTGGCGGCGAGTTGGGAGCGGCTGAGGAAGGCGATTGATCGTGGGCCGGCGGACTCCAAAGCCCCCTCACCCTAACCCTGGTCACGCAGGAAGTGAATCAGACTCAGTGCCTCACGCTCCGTTCACAATCCGAGCGATGACGGCATGGCTCGATCAGTCGGCCCAATTCTCGACGCGGACTCCGGGGATTCGTCCAAAGTCGGCGACATTGCGAGTGATCACGATATCGCCATTGATCAGCGCGATCGCCGCGATCCGGAGATCATTGCCGCTGATTCCCAATTTCAAGCGACGCAAGCGCTCGAATTCTTCAATCGCCGCGACAGAAAAGCCCAGGATGATGAAGTGGCCGAGATAGCCGACCGTTTCCGCCAACTCGGCATACCCGTCGGAAAGGAGCTGCGGCGACTTGGCTTTGCGGATGGCGGTGTACCAGCCCGAAAGTTGTTCCTCGACCGTAATGACCGACGTGACCACTGAGCCGACCGGTTGCGACAAGGCTCGATCCGACACGCGGGGATGTCCCTGTTTGAGCAGCGTGATGGTATCGGTGTCGAGCAGGAATCGGTTCATTCGATTCCATCCTCACGGTCTCGTTCACGGCGATACTCTGCCAGTCCCTCCCGCCAGAATTCCACGAGCTGATCGTTTTTCAACGTGCCGACGAACTTGGCAAACGGGTGCGACTCGTGAGCCGGTTGCTCGACCGCCACGACTTCAGCATCGCTGGGGAGCACGGACGCATAGCGCTCGCGCCACAAGCGTAGGGATTCTTCAGCCGTGTTCGCCTCAACCATCAACGGCAGCGCCGTCGTGCTCTTGGCCCGAAACCGATTGCCGGGCAACGACTCAATGACGATCGGAATCTGCATGATCAACCTCCGCAAAAGACACTGAGAGCATACGCCGGGATCGGCGTTGTCGAAAGTGCGAGTCCTAACGGGCCACTCTTGGCCGTGTTGCCTTAGCCATCCAAGCACGCCAAGAGTAGACGGGCAAAGTGTGCCCGTCCTACGCCTTCCATTCGCGGGCGAACTGCAGGGCGCGGTGGCGGATCCGCCGCGGCGGACTGATGGTTTGGTCTGACGAGATGGCGGCGAGCCATTCGGACTGGGGTTGGCCCTGGTCACGCAGGCAGTGAAGCAGACTCAGAGCCTCA
>CAZPUJ010000471.1:0-3593 GCA_964589725.1 uncultured Planctomycetaceae bacterium | reverse complement strand
ATCAGCTTGTACCCCAAGCCAATCAGATGATCGCCGATGTTGATGGCCGGGCCGAGGCCGTGAGCGCGGTGGAGCGTTTCGCGGCCGTAGCGGAAGAGATCATCATCCTCGATGTCGTCGTGGACCAGAGACGCCTTGTGGAACGCTTCGATCGACATGGCCACTCGCGCAACGGATTCCGGAAACGAGAGCGGCGTGTCGTTGGTGGCGTAGGTCGTTGTCCGTGGGCCACCGGTCGCGGCGTCGTACGCGGCGAGCGTGATGAACGGGCGGAAGCGTTTACCGCCGTTCTTCAGCCACTCGTAGGCGACGTCTTCCGTCTTGCCCAGAGGCGTCTGAGCCGCTTCCGGTGTCTTGCTGCGGACGCGCGGCAGCAGGCGCTCAAAATGCTCGTCGAACATCCGATTCGCGTCGCGCATGATCGACACGTAGCCGGTCACGCGAGCATCCGGCAGAGGCTCGTACTTGTCCAGCACCTCCCAGACCCAGGATTCGTCGAGCGACGTGTTATGGCAATCACCGGAGTGCAACGGCACGGCATACGACGGCACGCCCGCGATCAGGACTTTGTCGATCGCTTTCTCCAGCACGTTCAGGCAGGCGACGCCGAGGATGCCATCGACGTACCCGCCGACGATGATCTTCAGAACGATCGGCGAGCCTTCTGCCACTAGCACTTTGTACCCCAATTGCTCGGCGCGGACTTTGTAGTCGGCGATCGAACAGGCTCCGCAGCGTTCGCAGTCCAGCCCGAACTCGGTGTACTCCGCCGGGCAGCCCTCCGCATGCTTGAGGCAATGCGGCAAGAGCAACATCCGCCGCTCAAACGGAGTCGCCAAGAACTGCCGTCGCCAGAAAGAGTTTCCAATCAACACCGCCGTGAACCCGATGTATTTCTCCGGCAACTGCATCTCGGCCAGCAAGCTCTTAGCCCACACTTCAAGCTGTGCTCGGTTAAACGGCTTCGATCGATTCAGCGTCTCCGCGAACTGCTGCGCCTTTGCCTTGATTTCTTCGCGCAGAGCCAGGGTTTCCGGCACGACCTTCAAATGCGACGTGCTGGAGCGAATCCGCTTCCGCTTCGGCATCGGTTCGTCGTCATCGTCTTGTTGGATGTCGGACGTCGGACGACGCGCCGAGGGGTCGCCGTTCCTCCGTTCGCCCGCGGAAGCAATCGCCTCGGCCGAGTGATGATGCTCAAGCCGCTCGTCAGGCTTTTGCAGTTGCATGGCAATGGACATTGTTGAATTCCTCAAACACGAGCCGGGACTCGGTCAGTTTGTCACTTCGGCGGTGTAACCCTGTCTTCGTTGCTCGATTTTCCAAGCTTCGATGTGCTTCTTCTCATCGTAATTAACGGGCACTTTGAACCAGATCTCTTTGAACATTTCGACCCGCTGGCCGGTAGCTGGATTTTCCAGGACGCAAATGACTCGCGGCTTGGCGTTCAATCCAGTCGCGACGGCGGCAACGGCCACGCCCATCAGGACGACACCGCTCGCCGCCCAGATCACGATTCGTTGCTTCATGGCTCTCTCTCCCACGATTCCACCGCTCTGCGGAGCGCCGCGACGGTGAAGATCAGCGGATACAGGGCTTCAAAATACCATAACTTGGCAAAATAGAAACCGATGGGGGACGGCTCGCGGTAGCGACCGTCGTCGACACGGGAAATTAACCAGGATAATCCGAGCGAAATGGCGGTCTCCAGGCGAGCGGGGGGCGTCAGCCCCCCGGTTGGTTGAGCACTGACTTCAGCGTCAGTAGACGACTCCGACGAACCGGAGGGCTGACGCCCCCCGCTCGCCTGCGCATCGCGCGTCGCGGTCGCGCCGTCTGTCCCCAACAGCGCTTCGAGCGCCAGCGCCGTTTCCTCGACGCTGGACGGAGTTCCCAGCCCCGCGCCCCAGCCGCCGTCGGTGTTTTGGTTCGCGACGAGCCACCTCACGCCGCGCTGAGCCGCCTCTTCCGACATCCGCCCCAACGCCTGAAACGCCGCCAACACCTTAGCCGTACCGTACGTCGGGTTCTCGTCGTTCGGAGCGTGCTGATTCCCAAACCACAACGGCAGCCACGAGCCATCGGGACGTTGAGTTTGTTCGAGAAACTTCACTCCACGCTGGATTGCACGGTCGGAGCGTTCGCAAACGTCGGCGAATTTGAGGAGAGCTTTCCAGAGCTTTTCGCGATCCGCGAGGTCGCTTGAAGATTTGTCAGCGTCGAAGTTCTTGCCAAGGGCGTCTATGTCGCTCAAATCGTCGAATGCGAGATCATTGGGTGTTTTCGACGGAGACCAAAGCGCCCGGAGTGCATGCGCCGTAATGTCTGGTGAACTTCGATCAAACGGCAGCGTTCCCCAACCTCGGCAGAAAGTTGGCCAGCCACCGTCACGGTTCTGAAGCGACAAGAGCCATTGCACACAGCTTGTCTGAGACCTCACGGAATCCAACAGATATTCGACAGCAAACTTTAGTGGTGATGTCGCCGCTGGTGTTTCGGTCTGACAAACAACCCGCAGCGCCAGCATCGCTCCCGGCGTGTCGTCTCCATCCGGGACTCCGCCGGGGAGGTCGGTCCAGGCCCAACCGCCGGGGGCGGCTTGAGTATAGGGATGCACGACTCGGTATTGCTGGCGGAGCAGCCAGGCTCGCAGGCCGGGGCGGGCGTCCAGCGGCACGTCGTCCCCCAAGGCATTGATCGACAGCGTCGTCACCCATGTCGCCAAGTTCGTGTCTATCGGCCAGGAACACGCTCTCTTGCACTCCCCCCAATGACCTTGCGTCGGTGGCTCGCAGGATTCTGCACGACTTGATGTTTCAGACACCGAGTAGTGCAAAGTCCCGCGAGCCACCGGGGCAAGCCCGCTGGGGAGAGGAGTACCTTCCCACCGCGCCGACGCCACAATGAACTCGACTCCTCTGCGAGTCACCGGGTGATCGATCAATCCCATTGCGGCGAGGCTCATGGTGACAAAACTTGTCAGCGGAGTGGCTTCCAGAAAACCGCCGTTGGGGGGCTGAATCCGTTCCAGCACTTTCAAGCTGGCCGGCTTCGCCCAGTGTTGCAGCCAGCGCCGCAGCGGATTCCTCGACGGACGAAATTGAAACCGCACTTGCCCAATCGCAATTAACGCCGGCAATGCATAACTCACGACCGGCAGCCTCACCGCCGCATAAAACCGCGCCGGAATGCAGGCGAGTTCAAACGGCAGCGAGATGACGTCATCCCAATTAATCAACCCAGCGAGCGCGCAGTGCGTGAGAATCGGCACCGAAAACGTGCGGTCTTTGCCGTAGCGTTTGATGACGGCTTTCACTCCGCCGGCGCGATCTATGTAGGCTTGGGCGGCGCATATGACGTCATTGCGAGCGGGGGCCGTCAGCTCCCTGATGGGTGGGATGTCCTCATCGCGCCGAATGTCGCAGGACTCTAGGTGCCCTCTTACGTGCGATTGTGCGATCGAACGCGTGAGAGGTTCGGACGCATCAGGGGGCTGACGCCCCCCGCTCGCCACGTGCAGCGTCGCCCGGCACAACATCGTCGTTGAGATGTTGCTGATGCTCTTGACCGTATCACCCCAGCCGCCGTCGGAA
>CAZPUJ010000470.1:0-7501 GCA_964589725.1 uncultured Planctomycetaceae bacterium | reverse complement strand
GGCCATCAAGCCGTATCACAGTGTGACCTGGCTGGAAAACCTCGGCGATTTGAAGTTTGAATCGCACGTCCTGGCCGAGTTGCCTGGATGTCATCGCGCCGAAGCCGTGGACCTCGATGGTGATGGCGACCTCGATATCGTAGCCAGCACGTTGGTGCCGGAAGGGACCGACCAACAAGCTGTCATGCAAGGCGGCACGACACCGCCATCGCTGGTTTGGCTGGAGCAGACCGCTCCGCGCGAGTTTCAATTGCACGTGTGGGAACGTGGGCCCGGTCGCTATCCCTCATTGGTCGCCGGTGACGCCGACGGAGATGGATTGCCAGACGTCGCCGTGGGTGTCGGTCTGTGGGAAACGCTCAATCGCCACGATGTCTCTGTGGATTCCTTGAAGCTTTGGCGATCAAACGCGAAGTGATCATCGCACGCGGCCGAGCCTGACACTAACTCCGCGGGAGGGGTGCTGGCGTTCTGGACGTCCGCGTCGCTTCCTGCGGCGCCGAAATATCCGCCGTGACGCTCATTGACCGTTCGCTGCTCGCCTGACGACCTCACAACGGCCTTGACGTTCACATCTCCAGCGTGACCAGCGAACCAATCGCATCAGCCGTGCCGAACACTATTAGCTGCGTCCCCTTTTCGCGCTTCCTGTCCCTCGACGTCTGGTTACACTGTCGCCCCTCAGGTAAAGGCAACATGCAATCTCCGCCAAATACGAAACACAACTGACACCGGATCAAGGACAGATCGAACGTGCCGACTTTTGAACCAGTCTTGTTGAGACGAGTCGGAAAGCCGAACAGTGCTTCGCTCGAAACGTATCGTGCGGATGGCGGATATCGAGCGCTCGAAAAGGCGCTGAAGATGGCTCCGGCGGAGGTCACTGAGACCGTCAAGGCGTCGGGCTTGCGAGGCCGTGGCGGGGCCGGGTTTCCGACCGGTGTGAAGTGGACGTTCCTGCCGAAGGACGCGACGACGGTTTATCTCGCGGTCAACGCCGACGAGTCCGAGCCGGGGACGTTCAACAACCGCATCATCATGGAAGGCGATCCGCATCAGATTATCGAGGGGATCGCCATCGCCTGCCACGCGATCAAGTGCGGCACGGCGTACATCTATCTGCGGTACGAGTTCGGCCGCAGCTATCGAGCACTCAAGCAGGCGGTCGAGGATTGCTACAAGGCGAATCTGCTGGGGAAAAACATTCTCGGCAGCGGCAAAGACCTCGACGTGTATCTGCATCGGGGGGCGGGAGCGTACATCTGCGGCGAGGAGACTGGGCTGATCGAAAGCCTGGAAGGGAAGCGAGCGTGGCCGCGCATCAAGCCGCCGTTCCCGGCGATCGAGGGGTTGTTCCGCAAGCCGACGATCGTGAACAATATCGAGACGCTCGCCTGCGTGACGCACATCCTGGATCGGGGCGTCGAGTGGTTCAAGTCGATGGGCGTGCCTCCCGATCCGAACAACCCGCGTGACGCCGGCAGCTACGGGCCGAAGCTGTATTGCGTCAGCGGCCACGTCAACAAACCGGGCTGCTACGAACTGCCGATGGGCATCACTGCACGCGCCCTGATCGACGACTACGCGGGGGGCGTCTGGAAAGGCCGCAAGGCGAAAGCGGTCGTCCCCGGCGGCATGAGCATGGGCTTCCTCACCGAAAGTGAACTCGACACGCCGCTGGACTTCAACGGCCCCGGCAAAGTCGGCTGCCTGGGCCTGGGGACGGCGGCGGTGATGGTCGTCGATGACCAGACCAACATCGTCGAGGTGCTCTACAACAGTTGCCGGTTCTACTCGCACGAAAGCTGCGGCCAATGCACTCCCTGCCGCGAGGGGACCGCCTGGATGACGAAAATCCTGGAACGCATCCTCGACGGCCGCGGCCAGCTCCGCGACATCGACCTGCTCCTGGCAGTCGCCAACAGCATGGGCATCATCCCCGGCACCACGATCTGCGGCCTCAGCGACGGAGCCGCCTGGCCCGTCAAAAACGCCATCAACAAATACCGCAGCGACTTCGAAGACTGGATCAACAGCGGAAGAAAGAGCACGCTCGTGAGTTTGAAGATGGGTCGGCATTAACAATGATCGCTGCCAATCGCTTCAGGTACGCCAGCGCCCCGAGGCATCTCCGATGACAGCCGAATTCAGTTTTTTTTGTCACACGCACGGAGTCTTGGAAAGCCAATTACCGGCCCGGATGGAAAGAGTTGGCATTTCCTGGTGTGGTACGGCACCGTGGATGGAGTCTGGCTGAATAGAATCTTTTTCTGGGATGACAAGAAGGCGGAAACTGGTTTATTAGAACTTGCCGAGAACGAGGCGCAGAACCTGAGAAAAATTCGAGCGCGAATGACGAAGGTCGCGAAGGATCGTGAATACCGACATCAGTTTCTTCGACCGTTGAAATTTCCGATTGAACGGCATTGGTAGTTCTGGAATCCACCTTCGTCCGAGACATCCGCAAGATGCGCATCGAAAAACTCAACGACCTCATGCCCGCCGTGCAGGAATCTCGCAGTTAAAATTGAATCGAGATCAAGAATTCGGAGCATAAAAATGGTCGCGTCACTTTCACCCGAACTCGAACGTTTTGTGGAAGAAGAAGTCGATTCCGGCCACTTCGCCTCGCGCGAGGCGGTGATCGAGGCGGCGTTGTGGGACATGCAACAGCGACGGGCCGAAACGTCGGAGATCAAAGAACTGCGGCGACTGCTTGCAGAAGCGGACGAAGACTTCGAGACTGGAAACGTGGTGCGATTTTGGTCAGTGGCCGAACTTCATGCTTATGCCGAGGAGGTCAAGGTTCGCGGTCGTGCTCGGCTCGACGTGGAGCAACAAGCGACATGAACGATTTCGTTTTGAGCAAACGCGCTGAAGCCGATGTCGTGATGGAAGCCAGCGAGTGACCGGTCCATGCGCAAGCGAGTCTATGTCGAGACCACGATTCCGAGCTTCTACCACACTTTGCGCAAGGACGTGGAGTCAGTGGCTCGCATGAATTGGACTCGCCAGTGGTGGTCGGAGAATTCCAACGAAGTTCAACTCTCCACGAGCCTCGCGGTTCTTGCGGAACTGCGGCGTGGGACCAGCCGAATGACGGCCGACCGGATCGGCTTGTTGATTGGCATTGAGTTGTTGGAGATCACGGAGGAGGCACTCGAACTGACCGCTCTGTACATCGAAAAACTGGTCATGCCCAATGATCCGGCCGGTGATGCGCTGCACTTGGCATTGGCGTCGATCCACAAAATCGACGTGCTGCTGACTTGGAACTGTCGGCATCTGGCCAATCCCAATAAGCTAGAGCACATCCGATTGATCAATTTTGGACTGGGCTTGCCCGTGCCGATGATTGCGACACCACTCAATTTCCTCGGCGGAGACGACCATCATGGCTGACGAAGAAATCCAAGAAGTGCGTGCGATTCGCCATGCGATTTCGCAGGAGTGCGATCACGACGTCCGCAAGTTGGCGGCTTACCTGCGGAAGGTCGAAGCGGAAATGCGGAAGTCAGGCGAATTCCAATTCGCTCGTGGCAGTTCGAAGGAGTCGAAACTGGTGTCAAAAAAGGCCGCCCTTAAAAAGGCGAAGGCTTGTGGCCACGGGAAGAACGTCACAAGTTGAGAAAGCCATGAATACAGTCTTTGTAACAATGTCGGTGGACGAACAGTGGCATCGCGGAGTCGCCGTGCCGCAGCGAGTCATCCGGCAGTTTGCTCGGCAAGTTGCCGAACGGTTTCAACCGGACACGATCATCCTGTTTGGTTCGCACGCCTACGGTCGGCCGCACGAGGACAGTGATGTGGACATCCTCGTGGTGATGCCGGCGCGGAATCAGTTGGATCAAGCGGTGAGGATTCACCTCGCGACGCAACCGCCGTTTCCGTTGCACTTGTTGGTGAGGACTCCGCAAAACATGGCGTGGCGGTTGGCCGAAGGGGACTCGTTTTTGAAGGAGGTCGTCTCGAAAGGGAAGGTGTTGTATGAAAAGGCTGACCAGGGAGTGGGTCGCAAAAGCGGAAGCCGACTTTCACGTCGCCGACGCTCTGCAACACACACGGCCTCCCGTGCATGACGCTCGCTGCTTTCACTGCCAACAGTCGGCCGAGAAGTATTTGAAAGCGCTGCTCGAAGAACTCGGAACCACAATCCCGCGAACTCACAATTTGGAAGATCTCTTGGCGTTGCTCTTGCCACATCACCCGCAGTTGCGGTCTTTGCGCCGGGGGCTAATCTTCCTCACAGACTTCGCCGTGGAGACTCGTTATCCCGGCGAGAGTGCGAACAAACGACAGGCGGGATCGGCGATGCGCTGGGCCACGAAAGTTTGAGCCGTCATTCGGCCCATGCTCGGACTTCCCGCTTGAGAAAGACAACGAACGGACCAAGGACGAAATGGCGACAGTACTCGTAAACGGCAAAGAAGTTTCGCTCGGCGACAGCGAGCGGCTGAATTGCATTCAGGCGGCGAAGCGAGCCGACATTGAGATTCCGCATTATTGTTGGCATCCAGCGCTGTCCGTTGTGGCGAGTTGCCGCATGTGCCTCGTTGAGGTCGGCGACAAGAAGCCGGATGGCACGGTGGCGATGGTGCCCAGAGTTGTACCGGGGTGTCAAACGCCGGTTAAGGACGGGACGGTCATCGTCACGAACTCGGCCAAGGTCAAGCAGGCACAGGCGGCGACGCTGGAGTATTTGTTGCTCAACCATCCGCTCGACTGCCCGACGTGCGATCAAGCGGGCGAATGCTTCCTGCAAGACTACACCTACAAGTTCGGCCACATGCAGAGCCGGCTGATGGAGCCGAAGGAGCTCAAGCCGGACAAGGACTACATCGGCGACCAGATCACGCTGTTCACCGACCGCTGCGTGATGTGTACTCGCTGCGTGCGATTCACGCGCGAAATCAGCGGCACCGGCGAGCTGCAAGTCATCAACCGCGGCGACCACGAAGAGATCGATATCTTCCCCGGCATCCCGGTCAACAACAAACTCGCCGGCAACGTCGTTGACCTCTGCCCGGTCGGAGCGTTGTGCTCGAAGGATTTTCTCTACAAGCAGCGAGTCTGGTGGCTCAAGTCCGCCGACAGTGTCTGCCCCGATTGTTCGACCGGTTGCAACATCAGGGTCGATCAAAACAACGAGACCGTTTTCCGGCTGAAGCCGCGCGGTAATCCGCAGGCTCAAGGGGACTTCATGTGCGACGATGGCCGCTTCGGCTGGAAGTACATCCACTCCGAACAACGCCTCGTACACCCGGAGATCGCTCAAGGCGACCGCCGAGTCGCCGTCGATTGGGACACCGCTCTGACCGCGACTCGTAGCGCGCTCAAAGACGCTGTGGCGAAGAATCCGAAAGCCGTCGCCGCAGTCCTCTCACCATGGATGACCGTCGAAGAGGCGTACTTGCTGGCGAAGCATTTGAAGAGCCTCAGCCGCGACATTCGTTTGGCTCTCGGCCCGGTGCGCACCGAAGGTCAAGACGATCACTACCCGAAAGACGTCCGAGGCAACGCACAGGAAAAGTCTAAGTTCACGATCCGCGCCGAGAAGTGCCCAAATCGCCGAGGCGTCGAGGCCGTGATGCAACACTTCCAAAGTTCGATCGTCAATATCGGCGATATCCTCGGCGACGCCGCCGAAGGCCGCATCGACACCCTCTACTTCGTCGGCGGAGACCCGCGCGGTGGCCTTGACGAATCACACGCCGCCGCATTGGCAAGAGTCAAAACGCTGATCGTCCAAGACATCCTGCCCTCACCCGTTTCCGCGCGAGCACACATCGTTCTCGCCGGCGGCTCTTTTGCCGAACGAGACGGCACGTTCGTGAATCACGCCGGCCTCGCCCAAGCGATCAAGCGTTCGATCCGCTCGCCTGAAGACGCACGACCTGATGGTCGCATCCTGTGGGACTTGTTTGGCCGCAAGGGGCTGTTCAACGCCAGTGTTTTCCGCAATGAGATTGCTCAAGAGATTCCAGCACTCGCGGCATTGGCTGGGGAAATGTGCGGCTCAGGAGTATTGTTGAAGTAATCGAAGGCGTTTGCCTTGTTGAAAGATCAGAAAGAATTCTCACGATGAACTTGATGAATTTGTTCCCGCTGCTGTCTGAAGGCAGTTCAGATGCGGTTGAGAATTTGCTGCACTGGCTGTGCGGGTTGGTTGGCATCCCGATTCAAGTCGGTGTGCCGCTGGTTTTGATTGGTGCCGTGTTGGTCACGATGCTCGGTGCTTGTTCGTACGCGATTTGGCTCGAACGAAAATTGGCGGCTTGGATTCAGGATCGGGTGGGGCCGAATCGAGTCGGTTGGGCGGGGTTGCTACAGCCGATCGCAGACGGGGCGAAGTTCCTGCTGAAAGAGGACATCATCCCGGCACATGTGGACAAATTCTTGTTTGTGATCGCGCCGACGATTTCTGTATTCACGACGATGCTGGCGTTGTCCGTCGTGCCGCTGGGACCGACGACGCTGGGCGAAGGGTTCTCGTTCATCATCGCTCCAAAGATCGATATCGGAATTGTGTTTCTGTTCTCAGTGACGAGCCTCGCCGTGTACGGCATCATCCTCGGAGGTTGGTCGAGCAATAACAAATACAGCGCGCTCGGTGGTCTGCGATCGAGTGCTCAAGTCGTGAGCTACGAAATCCCGCTGGGGATGTCGGTCATCGGCATCGCGCTGATGGCGGGGTCGCTGAATCTGGAGACGGTGATTGACGCTCAAGCTCAAAGCGGGCTGTTTGGCTGGAACATTTGGTATCAGCCGTTGGCCGCGTTGATTTTTTTCCTGGCGGCGCTGGCGGAATCCAATCGTTTGCCGTTCGACTTGCCGGAATGCGAGCAGGAACTGATTGGCGGCTATCACACCGAATACTCGGCGCTGAAATTCGGCATGTTCTTTCTCGGCGAGTACACGCACGTCTTCACGGTCAGCTTTTTGTGCTCGGTGCTGTTTCTCGGCGGCTGGCATTTCCCGTTCATCGCCGAGCCAGCGAGCGTCGGGCTGTTGGCGACCGTCCTGAAAATCGGAGTGTTGCTGTCGAAGGTCTTCGGCGTCATCGTTCTGATCATGCTGCTGCGATGGTGCCTGCCGAGATTTCGGTTTGACCAACTGATGGGTCTGTGCTGGAAGGCGATGATTCCGCTGTCGCTGGCCAACGTGGTCTGCGTGATGGTCGTCCGTGAGTTCGAGTTGAGTTGGTTCTGGCTGCCGGCCAGTTCGTTCTTGCTGTTCTGCACTGCCGGCTATCTTGGCTTCCACCCGGCCCCGCGACGTTTGCGAACGGTCATGCCGACCGAGCAGTTGATCGCGAGTCATCATTGATTCATGGTGTGTGATGTGACTGAGTCGTGCAAACGCCTGTGAACCACCGGGGCAAGCCCGGTGGGGGGAAAATGAGTCGAAGAAATGCCCATTTCAGAAAAAGATGTTGACTGGATCGAAGAGCCGGAATTGAGCTTCTGGGAGCAGACGTTTCTACCAGGTGTTGCCGGTGGCT
>CAZPUJ010000469.1:0-15766 GCA_964589725.1 uncultured Planctomycetaceae bacterium | reverse complement strand
TCTTCAAGCCTCAAGTTCACGTCGGACCATTTTTTCGTCTGGTCGATGAGTTCTTTGACTCGCCGTTGCTTTTCTTCGTCGGAGAGTTGCGTTGCGTTTGTGCTTCGCTTGCGCGATCGCGTTTTCGTTGTCATATCCGGTCCCCTTCCGGTTCCCAAGTGAGAAGCAAACGGGCAGGCGGTGGGATTCCGCTTTTCGACTGGCCGGTCTAGCCCGTGCTGTTTTCAATCATCGCGAATCATCACGCCGTCGTCATCCGATCGACTTGGCCACTTGAACGGCCAGAGCATTCATCTTGGTGACGTAACGATCCGTCGTCGCTGAACTGGAATGACCGGCGAGGGCTTGAGCATGTTCGAGCGAAAATTCATCGCGCACGCGAGTGCTGACGTTGTGCCGCAACCAATGCGGCGTCCAGCGTGGGATCTTCAATGATGTGCATGCCTTGACGACGGCATGGCAGTAAGAGTCACGACGAATCGGGAACAATCGGGCATCGGGATCGGCCTTCAAGTGACGTCGTAAATTCAATTGAGACTGCGGACCAAAGACGAGCTTGCGAACTTTTCCACGATGCGCTGTCTTGTGGTCTTTGAGTTCTGCGGTCCAGACGTCGCCCGTTCGATCAATCATCCTTCCGGTCAATTGCAGCAACTCACCTGGACGCGCTCCGCAGGCCAATTGCAGGTCGATCAAATCTCGACAGCGTTTTGAAACGACGTCGCGTACCTTGTCGATGTGCTCTTGCGGAACCGCCTGACGTTGCGGGTGGTCAGGAGCCGCTGAGCGACCGGGCAACAACGGAGCGATGGCTTGCAGACTTTGCAACACGGACGGCGCGACCAACTCACACTCGACGCCGAATTTGAAAATCTGCCGAATGCGCGTGACGCTGCGATTGACGTAACGACGACACCAACCATTCTCGACCATCCGGGTACGAACTGTCTTCAGAGCAGACGGCCCGAACTGGTCAACAGCGAGCGTCCCAAACAATTCCTTCAGCGGCTTGATCGCCGAGAGGAAGCAATCGTACTCATCCGACAGTTTGTCGCCTTTGCGGTAATGCTGGTCGGCATGGTGCAGGAACGCCACGGCCAGTTCGTTGACCGAGATTCCCCCCTTCGTGGATTGCTCGGCCTTGGCCGTTCGGCGCGGAAGCAAATCCACGTCCAGCAGCGTCCCGGTGACGATCTTGGTGAGCAACTCGGCGTATCGTTGCCGAGACTCTGCCGAGTCAAAACGACCGAGATAAATCTCGCGATTTTGCCAACGGACGCGCGCCTGTCCGCTCGGCTTGTGGTGACGGTAAACGGGTAATTTTCTTGACGTAACTCCTGCCATAGTGCAGTCTCCGAGAAAAGCGGGTAGTGACTACCCGCGCTTTCAGGTTTTCGGAGCCGCACTGCCGAACGTCGGCAGGTAACGTAACTCGTTTCGGCGTAATCCATTGCCCAGGAGAGGACTTGAACCTCCATGACCTTGCGGTCGCTAGCTCCTGAAGCTAGTGCGTCTGCCAATTCCGCCACCTGGGCTGGGCAATTGAGGGGGCGAAGCATACGTTGTCGGCGGGTGCTCAGCAAGCGAGAGTTTAAGATGCTGACGGCGTATGTTGGTCTGGAGTCAAGAAAGGGAATGGCATGGTCTTATTGAGAAACCAGGGTCAGTGTGCCGGCAGGTTCGTGATGATTGTGTGCGGGTACGTGGCGTCGATCGGAATTGGAGTTGTCTTGGCTGAGGAGAACGATTCAACATCGTCACGAACTGAGTGTGCGGAGCGGGCAATTCGCGAATTGGTGCGGCGCGGCGCGGTGGTCAAGCGGTTCGAGGTGCGTGAAGTTGAGAGCAGTGGCTTGTTGGTGCGGTTGAAGGAGCAACATCTGGAGCCGGACGGCCGTGTGTCGCAGGACATCTTGGCGTGGCTGAGCATGCTGCCATGTCTGGCGGTGGAGTTGCGGAGTTTGCCGTTGCGGGATGAAGGACTCCAAACGCTGTGGGCCGCCACGCGGCCGATCGGGTTGGACGTGTCGGGCACAAAGATCACGAACAGGGGATTGGCCGCGATCCCAACGACGGCGCAGTTGCGGCTATTGGACGTCGGTTTCACGAAGGTCGATGACGATGGAATGACGTCGCTGACGAAACTGCGAGAGTTGCGCTACGTTTCGTTCTTGGGTTGTCGAGTGACGGACAGCGGCATTGCGTCACTGGCAAGAATGACTTCGCTTCGTGAGGTCTATCTCGCAGAGACCAGCATCTCTGCGGCGGGGGTCGAGCGATTTCAAGCGTTGCTGCCGAAATGTCGGGTCGTGCGATGACGCTCTCGCCGAGTTGGCGATAGGACGTGATCAGTCCGATAAGGTCAGACCTTTCCAAGTCGCTTGAAAGCGGCCGTGGAGGGCGTCCCACAGGGCCACGACGGTCGTGGCGTTGAGAGACACAAACACCAGTTGCGCTCCAAAGCAGGGGGAGCGGCGGCCCGCGCGTTGGAAGGCCCAGCCGGCGAGAGCGGACAAATAAAATGCCACGTGCAGTGAGAGCAGCGTGCCGTAAATCGGATGACTCGCCAGCATCCCGTTGGCGACGAAGGCCAGCACTAACAACAACGGCGACAACAACCGCGCGACTTTGTGCGAGACGTACTCAAACCAAATTGGGTTCCGCCACGGTAGTAACCAGCTCGGTTGATTGACAATCAATTGCGCCGCGCCAGCGATCGTGCGCCGCTTGCGAATCGACTCTTTTGAGGTCGATGTGGACGGTAAGTCATACGCGATGGCGAGCGGCTCAAACAAACAGCGGCGGCCACCGGTCACGGCCTGCATTGGGATGACCACGTCGTCGAGAATTGCCTGCGGCGGGATCGGTCGGAACAACGATTTTCGCAAGGCGTACAACGCTCCCGTCACACCAAGCACGCTGCGGAAGCGGCCTTCGTGCTTGCGGATGAACTTCTCGTAGCGCCAGTAAACGCCGATGCCCTGCGATGTGGTCGTCGTGTCGCCATCGGCCTTGAAGACCAGCTCGCCGGAGACCGCGCCGACGGTCGGGTCCGCGAAGTGTGCCGCCAGCTCCACGATCGCGCGGCGATCCAATTCTTGGCGCGCGTCGGTGAGCACAACGATCTCGGACGAGCATTGCGGAATCACTTCATTCAACACGGATGGTTTGCCGCGACGCTCTGAAAACGCGAGCAGTTTGACTCGGGAGTCACCGACGCCAGTGACGACGTCAGCCGTTCTGTCTGTCGAGCCATCGGACGCGACCAACACTTCGCGGATCAGGTGCGAGTCGTCCGAGCTCAAAACGCTGACCAATTTCTTTGCCAACCTTTCCGCTTCGTTGTAACCGACAATGACGATGGAGACCGGGTGGTGATTTGTCTGCTTCAACGTGCGCAACGGCCGACAGCGCGAAAGCACGAAGATCAGCAGCGGGTAGCCCACGAAGATGTAGGCCACGCCGAGGGTGCTGAGCCAGAACAACAGTTGCCACGCAGCGGTCGCGGTCATCGGATTTCTCGCAATTCCCAAGCGGCGGGCTTCGACGGGAAATCTTCAAGGGGATGGCGAGGCGCTACTGTCTCCGCCCGGGACCGACGGTTGGCAACTTGATTCAACAAATCGGCCAGTTGTCGCGTGAGTTGGCGTCGCTCAAACCGCGCCGGATCCCACAAACCGGCAGTCACTGGCACGCCGAATCGATGACGTTCGATTTCGTCCCCGAGTCGCTGCGCCAGTCCCGAGATATCGCTGGGCGAATGCACGAAGCCGATCGGGTAATCCTGCAGCAGTTCCGTCACTTCGCCGGGAGGCACGATCGCCAGAATCGGTTTCCGAATGGCGAGGTACTCGAACAGCTTCGCCGGCACGACTCGATTGGCATCCGGCACGTCGGACAGCAGCAGCAAGAGTCCGTTGGCGGATTGCATCAATCGCAGAGCGGCATCGTGATCGACATACGGATGCCGCACGACTCGGCATGGTAGTCCATCAAGCCGATTCAGAAGTTGATCCTGTTGACCGGTGCGTCGACCGGCGAAGTGCAGCTCCAGCCGACTGGCCAAATCCGGCGTTTGCTCGCACAACAACCTCACGGCTTGAACGAGAGGTTCGACGGACGTCAGATTCCAGAGCGTGCCGACATACGCCAGCTTGTACGTGACGGTAGGTGCATCGGGCTCCATCAGAACCGGATCAGGCAACGGCGGCGGACCGCTGTACAATTCGGCTGCGTCGAAACCGTTGTAAATGTGCGTGACGAGCGGGTGGCACCCCGCATCGGCCGCGACATTCGCGAGGGCTTCGGCGCTGCCGCGTGTCGTTGCGACCAGAGCCGACGCTGCACGTACGACCGAGCGCTGCATGCGACGTTGCAGCCAACGGGACCACACGCCTTGACGTTTGTTCTCCCAGTAAGCGTTGCTGATCTCCCATTCGTCACGGTAGTCGAGCACCAGGGGCAGTCCGGTCCGACGGCTGAGTTCAGCCCCGACGAGCAACGACGAAAACGGTGGCGCGGTGACGAAGATCGCCTCGTACTTCCTTTCCGACAGCGCTCGCGATCCAGCCTTGACGGCATGGTGCTGCCACAAAACCTGCGGATCGGGTTGCAGGCAGACATTGGCCACCGCGCGCAGCGCCTTCCGCAGGAAGGACTTCACGGCGGCGAGCTTGCTCGGCAACACACCGCTTTGACACGCGGCTTGCTCCGTGGCCTCCGAAGTGCTGGCCGAGAACACTCGCTTCAGAGAGTAGCCGGGTTCGAGCGTCCTGGCTTTGACGATCGTCGTCTGTGGCGGAATATCCGCTAGCAACGATTCATCAAAGACCGGCACAGAGGGATTCTCGACGGTGAGAACCGTCACATCCCAACCGAAATCAGGCAGATACTTCACGAATTTCGTGGCCCGCTGTACGCCCGCGCCACCCACTGGCGGAAAGGCGTACGCGACGACAAGCACGCGCGGGTTGTGGTTCGTGAAAGCCAGTTTGGACCTTTGAAAACGACTGTCCGCAATCAAGGGTTTGCATTTGAACGTTGAACTGAGGCCGTTCGACACGACATAGCGGTTGTCACAATGAGTCTCTGCTGGCAACTCACCCCGAGCTCGTCGTAGCACCTCGGTCAGTTCCTTGGTCGACTGCAACCAAGTGCGGCTCGGCAGCGTTTGCGCGGCGGCGATGTAGTCGTGATGCAGTACTCGCTCGATCGCCTGAGCCATTGTCAACGCATCACCGATCGGAACGTATTCCGCGAATGGTGGTCCACCACGCGAGTCGGCGATTTCGCGCACACTGCCGACGTCTGTTGACACGAACGGTCGGCCGCATGCGAGCGACTCGCGCAAGACATTGGGTAGTCCTTCGGACCAACTCGACAACACTGACAGATTGACCGCGCGATACCAGTCGGGAAGCTGCAAGTGTTGTATCGGACCCACCAGTCGCACGTGGTCTTGGAGACCGCGGCGAAAGACGTCTCGCACCACGGCATCACGCTGTGGACCGTCTCCCGCCAGCGCCAGGAGCACGTTGGGGACACGCTGTCGCAACTGATCAATCGCTGCGATTAAAACATCCAGCCCTTTGACGTCGACCATGCGACCAACCCACAGCAATAAGGGCCGGTCGGCCGGCAACGACAACAACTTGCGAGCCTGTTGCATGTCGCCCTGATGAAACCGCTCGGTATCGACGCCTTGATAGATCGTGACGACCCGCTCGGGAGGGACGCCCAACTCGATCACTTTTTGACGAAGTCCTTCGCTGACCGTGGTGACCGCGTCAGATTCCATCAGCACACGCACCACCTTACGGCGGCGTGCAGCGGACTTCGTCAGTAGCAAGACATCGGAGCCACCCACGTTCACAATCGCCGGAACGCCGATTTGTCGAGCGGCTCGCAGACCCACTTCGCCGTCCGGGTGAGCCCAATAACTGACGATCGCCTCGGGACGAAACTCGTCGAGCACGCCGTCGAGGTGCTTGCGCACTGAATGCCACATCGCCGTGCCGAAATATTGGCGACCGACCTTAGGGACGTAGAAGAACGTCGGATACGAAGCGTCGATGCCGAACGTTTCCGATACGCAGTGGTTGCCTGAGGCTTCCTCGTGGCGAGTTTGGCGGTGTCGCCAAACGTCCAAGAACGACCGCGGCGCGACGACGCGAACTTCATGCTCGGCCGCCAACGCACGGCACAGCTCCCAATTGAACGTGCCGGTCACGGGAGCCGTCGCGTGCGGAAAGATCGAACTGAAAAACAGGATTCGCATGTTGCTTTCCGTTAGACCTACAGCGCTACACCGTCGCTGAACTCGCCAGAGTTCAGTTGTTTGCGATTCGAACGAGGCTGAATTCTGGCGAATCCAGCTACGTCCACTGGCCGTCTAGCGCCGGATTAGGCGGCCGCCCCGTTCGTCGTCCCACCTTCAGGCGGTTGCTTCCTTCTGAAGCCGGCACGACGAGCCCACTCCTCGTACATTGCCTCGTATAAGGCCACCATTTGCCGAACCTCAAAATGCTGCTCGACACGTTTTCGACCGAGAAGACCCATCGCGACCCACGCCTCGCGTTCCTTACACATCTCGACGATCGCGTCCGCCAACGCCGCCGGATTGTGATCGGGAACCAAGCGACCAGTGTGGCCTTCGACCACGATTTCTGGATTTCCTCCGACGGACGTTGTCACGACTGGCAGACCAACCGCCATCGCTTCGAGCAGCGTCAGCGAGAGGCCTTCACTCCGCGACGACGACACGAAGAAACCAGACTTCGCCAACAAGTCAGGCACGTCGTGCCGCTCGCCCAACAACTCGACGTGCTCGCGCAACGAGAGTTCGTCGATCAAGCGTTCGAGCGTCGCGCGTTCCGGGCCATCGCCAACGATCCGCAAGCGGAAATCCGGCACGTGCGGCAAGACAAGCGGCACGGCTTTCAACAGCGTCGGAAAGTCCTTGTCCGCTGACAGCCTTGCGATGGAGATCGCCGTCGGCTCGATCGTCGGCCAACGATACGCGAAGCGATCCAGGTTGATGCCGTTCCAAATCGTACTGATTTTGTCCGCCGAACTTGGATCTTCTCGTCGGCACAACCTGGCCGCATCATGTGACACCCCAATGACATGTTGCGTCAGCCAGTTGGCCATGCGGAATTGCCATCTCGCCTTCCAGCCCTTGCCGCAGCCTCGGCCGTGCTGCGTGTTCACGACCACAGCCACGCCCGCCAGCTTTGCGGCGAGTGCTCCATAAAAGTGAGCGTACGTGTTGTGCGTGTGGACGATCTGAATCTGCTCCGAACGCAACAACTTCGCGAGCTCGATCACGGTGCTCAACTTGTGAATCTTCAAACTGTCGTTGAGCACGCGCGCCGAGCATCCGGCTGCACGAATATCGGTCGCCGGCTGACCATCGCCCGACAAGGCCACGAACTGCATCGCGAAACGACGCCGATCATGAAACCGACTGAAGTCGACCAGCAGCCGTTCAAGTCCGCCGGTCTCCAAGGACATGCTCACGTGACAAACGTGAGTCAGTTTGGACGGTGCCCGGTTCTCGGTAGGCGCGGTGCTCACGTCGTTGTGGCTGAGAAGGTCAATCGTCACGATTTTGGATTTCGGATTTTGGATTTCGGATTCGTTACAACGTCCATTTTCACGACGCGTGAGCGACGGGGTTTTCCGCCCGCGCGCGTGTCGGGTTAGTGTCGTTTCTTCTGCCGTTTAACTTAGGCCATGATCCGCGTGATATTGGCCGCGTCCCGCCGATAGTAGGTCATTGTCCAATCCGTCAAACCAGCACATCCGACACGACCGGCAACTTCCTTCCAATCAGTCGCAATCCGCAATCCTCGTTCACACTGCTGCCAATTCGGATTGGCGGCTGATCACCACGTCGGCGATTTGCTCGACGGTGCGGAACTGGTCGACGTCGACCTCTCCCAGCGAAATCGCCACCTCGAACGTTTGCTGCAACTCGACGGTCAAACGGACGTAGTTGAGCGAATCGAGAAACCCTTCGTTGAAGAGATCGGTGTCGACAGCCGAAACTCGAATCTCCATGACGGAGTCCATCAGTTGCACGATTTGGTCCTGAATCAGTTTGCCGTCGAGCATGATCTAGTCCTTGTCCGAATGGTGTTGTCCGGCGCATCGTTCCGCAGCCGCTCCAACGCGAGCTGTGGGTTGTTCCAGTCACCAGCAGTCCGGGAATGTTGGGCACATCGTCAGCAGTCAGCGGTCGAACCATAAGTGGTTTTCCACAAATCGGCGAACTGAAACGGCAAATGCCGCCCCGCTGAGGTTCAGCAACCGTGATGTCAAGACGTTGTGACATTGGCACGGGATACCAATCGTGCCACTCAAACCGCCGCCAGGTCGCCAGCCGCCTGCGCCAACCGCGATTTTCTGGCAACGCCTCCACCGAAATTCGCTTCGCACTGCCGACGCTGCCAATCCGCCACATCCCACCTTGGCCACGTTGCCGTTCACCAACACCGTGGAACAATCGTCACGACGCTTTTCCAAGCGGTGCCTTGATTCGTTATTCTCCGCGCCATCAGAAAAGAAGCATTTTCGCAACAGGCGAGCCGGGCGGCGTCAGCCCCTGGATGGATATCGAAACGTCTTCGTCCGAGGGCTGTCGCCGCCCGGCTCGCCAAATCCATGCGTCGTGCGGATCATTCCAGAAGAAAGCCCAGCATCCATGAATCGCGAACGCAGTCACGCTGAGTTTCAACGAGCCTTGAAGTCGATCCCTGGCGGAGTGAACAGCCCGGCCCGCGCGTTCGGAGCCGTCGGTGGCGAACCGCTGTTCATTCAACGCGGCGACGGCGCGTACTTTTTTGATCTCGACGGCAACAAACTCATCGACTTCATTGGCTCGTGGGGACCGCACATTCTCGGACACCGGCATCCCGCAGTGATGGCCGCCATCGAGAACGCATTGTTGCGTGGCACCAGTTTCGGTGCGCCGACGGAGCTCGAATCGGAATTGGCGGAATTGGTCATCGCCGCCGTGCCGTCGATCGAAAAGGTCCGCATGGTCAACTCCGGCACCGAAGCCACGATGAGCGCGATCCGCGTCGCGCGCGGATTCACCGGCCGCGACAAGATCATCAAATTCGCAGGCTGTTATCACGGGCATGTCGATTCGCTGTTGGTCAAGGCCGGCAGCGGAGCACTCACGCACGGCGTGCCGTCGAGCCCCGGTATCCCCGACGGCTGCACCGCTGACACGATCGTGCTGGAGTTCAACGATCCGCAGAGCCTCGCCGACAGTTTCGAAAAACAAGGCCATCAACTTGCCGCCGTGATCCTGGAACCAGTCGTCGGCAACATGGGTGTCGTGTTGCCTCAATCTGGGTTCCTCGAAGCGTGCCGCGACCTTTGCACGAAACATGGCAGTGCGCTGATCTTCGACGAAGTGATGACCGGCTTCCGCCTCGCTTACGGTGGCGCGCAAGAACTGTTCGGCATCAAGCCTGACCTGACGACGCTTGGCAAGATTATCGGCGGCGGCCTGCCCGTTGGGGCTTACGGCGGCCGAGCCGACATCATGGCCAAGGTCTCGCCGATCGGTCCCGTCTATCAAGCTGGCACGCTCTCCGGCAACCCATTGGCGATGGCGAGCGGCATCGCGACACTGACGACTCTGCGCAACACGCCGCCGTACCTGTCGCTCGCCGCCAAGACCGAAAAGCTCGCGCGCGGCCTGAGCGACGCCGCAGCCGCCGCCGGCATCCCGCACACATTGCCGCACGTTGGCAGCATGTGGACGCTCTTCTTCAATCCTGAGCCGGTCATCAACAATACCGTGGCCAGCCGCAGCCAAACCAAAAACTTCGCCCGCTACTTCTGGGGCATGATCGAGCGCGGCGTTTATCTCCCGTGCAGCCAATTCGAAGCCAACTTCGTCTCGGCCGCGCACAGCGACGCCGATATCGACGCGACGATCGCCGCTGCCCGCGACGTGCTGCAGACCTTCGTTTGAGCCGGTAACAACGGGGGAGATTTGCAAAGCTCTTCTCGCAGGCCAGTCCACCGCATTACGGGGCTTCAATTCTCGCAATTCTGTCTGTCAGGGTACCGGCGATTCCACGCACGTGGTCCCGATATTTATCAGAATCCCAGAGCTCAAGAATCTCGCCGGCCGCAAATATCGCCAGTCGCGAACCCTTGGTGAGATTAAGTAGTCCCAAGTGGCCGACCACGACCGGAATCGCGATTCGATAATGGTTCTTGTCCACGTTCAGCGTGACTCTCCAAGTGGCACTATCAAGGCGAAGCAAATCAGTTGATTCTGCCTCGGACTCGTCGAATCGCGGTTTTGGGGGAATCTTCTGCAAGTCGCTTCTTAGCTTTTCCGCGAAGTGTGAGTCGATCGGAGCGACTTGAACACCGCCTTTTGAGTTGACCAAAAGAATGCACTCAATCGGCCGTCCTTCGCTCTTGCGCAACCATTCAAGTTCGGCTTCAACTTCCGGAGGAAGTCGAACTCGGCGTTGCTCATCCACGGCCGCAGTGGCCACATCCGGAATTACTCGGCTCAACGACATAGGTAAACCTCACCCGCAGACTGCCGCCATCGCATCAAATACTTCAGAAAAAGTCCACAATACTGGCCTTGCAGTGATTTTCTGAAGCAGGTAAAGATTACCCAAGTTACTCGAACTCCGCTTCATTCAGAATGAATGGGCGGTATTGGTCCGGTACCAGAAGAGTGGGCCGGCTAACAATCAAAGGCAGGGAGGCCAACTGTGCAAAATGGATTTTGCAGCCCTACGCTCGCCCCGTGGCTCGTCGGCATTGCTTTTCTTGCGGCAAGCATTTCAGCGACGGCAGAACCGCCGTCGAAATCCGCGGCCGACGGGCAAAAGACCCTCACGGAGTTGCTCCGTGAGCTGAGTCAGAATGCCGACGAAGTTCCGAAGGCTCGTGCGGCACTTACGGCTGCTACCACACTTGAGGCGCGGATCACGACAGATCTCGAACAGGCGAGGAAAGCAGACGAGCTGTCCAAGAAAGCACAAGAGCAACAGCCCTATAGCGTCATCAGCAAGAATTTTGTAGTCGCGGCGGTGGGCCGGTCCTTTTCCGAGGCAGTGCTCGCGAAGGCCGAATCGCTGCGAAAAGAATTCGCTGTGGACTGGCTGGGCCAAGAATTGTCTTCGGGTCAGGAGTTCACGCTGATTCAGGTGGAGCTTTCCGACCGGGCCGACGAGGGATTGACGCTTCTTTGCGGACCTGGTCGACGTCTTCGCGGAGACCACCGGATGTGGCTGACCACGAGTCGCGAGCGAGCACTCGGCAGCACGTTGGCACACGAGGTCGCTCACGTCACACTCAACGCGCGTTTTCCGAAGGGCATGCCGGCCTGGGCCAATGAAGGAATTGCCAGCCAGTTCGACGACGGCGACCGGGCTGCGACGCGGACGCGTATCGTGGCCAACTTTGCAACCAGTAACCAATGGCCTTCCGTCCGGACCATCCTGGACGCGGAATCCATCGGCCATACGGACGAATCCACCTACACCATCTCAAGCTCGTTGGTGCAATTCTTCCTTGCGAATGGATCGCGGACCACGTTGGTGGATTTCGTCGAGGCTGGTGCGAAACTCGGATGGGATGCGGCTCTGCAACAGTTCTATGGGATCAAGAGCGTCGCGGAGCTTCAAAAGGAGTGGCAGACGTGGGCCGCTCCAGCACTCCAGAAACGCTGATCGGTTGATGGATCGGACTTCTGTCATTCCGCGCGCGGCTGTCGATGAGTCGTTTCACGCCAGCCACATCGAGGCGCGCGCATCGAGCAGCAATCGATACCGAACATCACTCGACATGCACGCCCACGTCGTCGCGGTGAAACGTCTCAGTCATGACCGCGTGAGGAATACGCTGTCGTGGAACATCCGAGGTGCAGCACTCAGCGAAGAGGCGAACCAAGTGCTGCACCTCATTGCGAGCTGTGCCGGAGGCGAGTCTAAAAGCTGGCGAACGGCCGTGGCGTCGGGTAGTAGTTATCGAGCGGATAGTAGTACTCGATCGGGAAGTTGTACTCGATTTTGTAGCCGGTGCCGTCGTGGACCCAGCTATTCAGAACCTCGTCACGCCAGACACCATTGCTAAGAAGCCGCTGCACGGTCACCGGACCACTCGCGACCGACACGGCGGATCTGCCATTCCGTACTCGCCACTGGGTGCCGTTGATATACAGCAATTGTTCACGGCCAGTGTAGTTGGAAATCACCAATCGGAATCGGGAACTCCTGTCAACTTCGCTACGAATCTCGCTGCGAAACTCGCTGCGAAACTCCGGGCTCTGCATGTTGCCGAGCAGGTCGAGTCTGTATCTCCCTGACGAAGTGTCAAACTTGGCGATATCGCTGAGCTTCTGATTGTTGTCGCGGACATTTCGTTCGTTGGCTAGAATCCTTTGCTCGTGGGTATCAAATCGTTGTTGGTGGGTATTAAACCCTTGCGCCAGTCTGGCGATCGCAGAAGTGTTGGACTCGATTGACGGCCCGTGCGCTTTGATTGACTCGTCGTGGTTCAACACACGATTGGCGAGCACCCTGAGATCGTCATCGTGCTGTGAGGTCTTGGCTTTCAACCCGCCAACGTCTCGCTCAAGGTCGGCGACCCGTCGCATCAAATCGGCGGTCTCATTTGCAGACGGCACCGGGATCGCCGGCGCCTCCTGGGCCAAGAGCGTTGTTGTTGCAGCCAGAATCGTACCCAAGGTTAAACACGCGAGCGAGTTCCTCATGGTGCTTCTCCTCTCTCAAAGGATTTGGGAGACGTCCTCTCGATTTACCCGATCGGAAGACTTCTTAACGAACGATTCTGCCAATTGTAACGGATTTGAGCAATCCTCAGACCTTGCGGGTTGCGCAGACTTGGACGAAGTCCTGAGCTCAGCTCGATTCTTTTATCCATTCTTTGGAGTCTCACATGCCGCAATGTGGAATTTTGTACAACACAAACGGCTCCACCTCAAGCCGCCCCACAAGCGCGAGGGGAGGCTCACATTCCCCGCGTGCGGGGAGACGCCGACGGGGCATTTTCGGAGCGGCGCGCCAACCGAGTGGTTCGCTCTCAACGTGGCTCACGCCCACGGTGAGGCCCCATGCATTGTTGTTGGGGTGACACTACGTTTGGACTTTGGGCCAACGAACTGAGGAGATGCACCCACGAGAACGCAACGGATCCCGTTGAGTATTGCCTGCTGGCTGGCCCTGACGAGCTCCATCCAGCGCCCGGGAGATAACGACCTTCGAGTTGGTCCGCTGGGCGCGGGATTGCGTCTGAATTGGGATAGTGATTTCGGACCCGTTCCTTAGTTTTTCGCGAGCTTTGATGTGTCCACAACGGGCACCCATTCCTCATTGCCGTTATGTTTTTGCCGGGCCGTGTTTTGGCTGACGGCTCGCGCCGGGCCGTTCGGCTGTGTTTGGTTGGGACGGCCCCGCAATGACGGCGCGGTGCGAGTGGCGACAGAGTCACGGGTTTTGGGAGTCTGACTCGGCCGATTCGGCTGCTTCGACTGGACCCTTTCGGTCTTGTGCTTTTGACGCAGCGAACCCTCGTAAAACGTCTTCGGAGTTGTGGATGGCTCGTCCAAGAACGTCCTCGGAGTTGTGGATGGCTCGTCCGGGAGTGTGCTCGGAGTCGCCGATGGCATTTCCGGGAATGTCCTCGGAATCGTCGACTGCGGTGATAACGGTGCCGTAGGAACTCCGCAGGCCGGACCACGGCAGGGAGCCGAGTACCCATGAACGCGGTAGCCGGACGGACCATACATGGTGCCCAACGACCAAGCCGACCCACACGGCGAACAACTGGGACCGTAATTCGTATGAGTCGTCCCACAGGTGCTTGGGGCGCATGGCGAACAGCTCAGCGGCGCGCAGGCGGAGCCGCAGGGACTCGCGCACGGTGAATAGCACGCGCCCCAGGCAAACGGGTTCCAGATGATCGGACCGTAATACGTGGTCTGCGTCTGGCAGGGGTTGCAGGATTGACCACACGGCGAACACTGGGCCTCGGCAGGTCGCGACGTTGCCAACAACAAGGCGACGGTGGAAACAACAGGGATGGCGAGTTTCATGATCAGCGTTTTCATAGTTGTGGGTACCTTGGTGATGCACTCGGGGTTGACTTGGACAAGCCGGCACCGCATTCGTTGTCACCGGACATCCGCTAATGCGATTGGCAGCACTTACCGTAGCCGAAGTCGTGATACTTCGGTGACATGGGGAAAACTACGGGTAACTTCTCTCCTGCCATTCGCCTAATGAGAACTCCAACGTCTCATTCTGAAAAACTTGCCTATCGGTCTTCCACACCAAATTTCATTCATTTGACAATTTGAAGAAACAAGTGGCGCTGTCGACGTTGCAATCGTTGCAACAGGAAAAGCTTCGCAATCGGGCTCTCCGCCATCCATGTTGAATGCAGGGCAGGGTCATTACGCGGAGCGTGATGGCTACGTAGCCGTCACGCTCCGCATGACGGGCCGTTCGGCGAAATCAATTCAAGGATCAAGCACCGGTCACGAAACGAGACACTCGGCCGATTGTCAACCGCATGGCGGCTCGATGACGACCTGAGGCACTAGCCAGACTATTCCCAGTGCTCGCCGCCGCACGATCCTCATGAGCGTGTTGGAATTCCTGCGGACGTGCTTGCCGGAGTGCCCACTGTAATCCGTTCTACACAATGATCTCGTCGATCACGTGGCCATGCACATCGGTGAGGCGGCGGTCGATGCCGTTGTGGCGGACGGTCAGCTTCGCGTGGTCGATGCCCAGCAGGTACAGGATCGTGGCGTGGATGTCGTAGACCTCGGTGGGGTGTTCGCGGTCGAGCGGTTTGTAGCCCCATTGGTCGGAGAGGCCGTGAGTCGTGCCTCCTTTGATGCCGCCGCCGCAGAGCCAATTGGTGAAGACGAACGGATTGTGGTCTCGGCCTTTTGAACCTTGGGTCGAAGGCATCCGACCGAACTCGGTGGTCCAGAGAATGAGGGTGTCGTCGAGCAGACCGCGCTGTTTCAAATCTTTGATGAGCGCGGCGGCTCCGATCGCCATGCCCATCGCGAGCGGGCGGTGATCGCGTGCGACGTCTTCGTGGCTGTCCCAATTGCGGCGCGGAAAACTGTTGTCGTTGCCCGACCAAATCTGGATGAATCGCACATCCCGCTCGATCAGCCGCCGAGCGATCAGGCATTTGCGGCCGAAGTATTCGGCTTCTTCGGGGATGTTGATCTCGTCGGGATAGGACTTATGGGACGCATGGGACTTATCGGCCCCAGTCGCATCCGTCCTATTGGTCCCATACGTCCCATCTAAGCCGTACATCTTCAGAATATGTTTCGGCTCCCGCGAAAGGTCCAACGCTTCCGGTGCCGACAACTGCATCTTCGCGGCCAGCTCGTAAGACCGGATGCGAGCCTCCAGCCGCGAGTCCCCCGGCCGCGACAGCTCGAAGTCGCGATTGATGCGGTTAAGCAATTTCAACCCCGCGCGATCGCTGTCGGCGGTGACGAAATCGGCTCGCGGCAGCAGGTCTTCGATCGGGTTCTCGCGCTGCGGAAAGATCGTCGTCCCCTGCGTGTGAGCCGGCAGAAACGCCGACGCCCAATTCTTCGGCCCGTTCGAGGCGTACCCGCGATGATCCGGCAGCACGACAAACGTCGGCAGGTTGTCGGTCAGCGAACCCAGCCCGTAGCTGATCCACGCTCCCATCCCCGGAAAGCCCGGCTTGTCGAACC
>CAZPUJ010000468.1:0-14224 GCA_964589725.1 uncultured Planctomycetaceae bacterium | reverse complement strand
ATCGAAGGCACTCACCGCTACCTGCTCACTAAACTCGGCCGCCAAACCATCACCGCCCTCCAATCCACACGCCTCGCCAAATCAACCACCACCCACAACAATTCGCGCAGCCAACAACAAAACTCCGAATTAACGGTGTAGCGCGGCCGAGCCGCAAAAATTCGCGCAGCCCGCAACAACTTTCGTTGTTAACGGTGTAAGGACGCATACCCGACGCATCAGCGAGGCGGCTTCGGCGCCTTGTCCTCGCTGGCGCTTCGGGTTGGTCACGGCAGCAAGTACCACGCCGCAATGGCGCCGCTGTGATGCAGTTCGGAAAAGGCGTGCATCGCCGCGAACGCGACGAAAAACCAGAAGGCGTCAAACACGCCGCGGCGGAACGCTCGGCTGTTGATGACGTGCTCGGCCGATTCGTGATAACCGCCGAAGGTCGGCAACAAGGCCGGAGTCGTTTGTGAGTAGGCTTGATACGTGTCACCGAACCCTTCCGCCAGTCGGCGGGACTCGGACTTGATCACGCTCGGATAGTAAACGGCAAATCCGACGAGAACGAGCAGCGGGATCGAGATCGTGCAGGATGCGAGGCCCACGCCGACGGCCGCCAACAAGCTGAACAGATACAGCGGGTTGCGGCACAACGAATATGGCCCGTCGGTCACCAGCACTCCGCTCTTCTGGCCCGCGATGAACGCCAGGCACCAGACTCGGCCCAAGCAGCCGACTCCCGTCAACAGGCATCCCAGCGAAAACAACACCAATCCGAGCGGGCTTTCTTCGTCCCAGCGCGAATCAGTCACCGCGGCTGTGAACAGCCAAATCCCCGCGCCCAAGAATGTCCACAATCGTCTCCATCGCTCCACCATTGGTCTCATCGAGTGACTACCTTGCCACAATCATTGACATCGAAAAATGGCTGCCGAACATCCTTGTCGCGCGGCGCGGAGTGGCCCGGCGTCAAAAGCGGTTCAAGAAGCAGCTTACGTCGTTAACGCCGAAGGCGTTGTACCAATCGGTCGTGATTTCTTGTCGCCGTCCGCGTAATTCGTAGGTTGGGACGCCGTCCCGACACTCTTGGCGGAAGAGTCGGGACGGAGTCCCAACCTACTTTTGTGGCTCAGCCGCGCTACCGTTTTTGTAGTAACACATTCGTCCCTTTCTTATTCGACAGGACGATGTCCGGCAGTTTGTCGCCATTGAAATCCCCAACGAAAAATTGCGTGCCAACGCCGGTGTCGGTGCCGGCGTCGATCTTGTGTTTGACGAACTGCGGAGGCTGACCAGTCGTCTTCTTGACTTCGTACCAGTACATCACGACTTCACCCAGCGGATCGGGATCACCCTGCGAACCGTGAGCGAAAAACCGCTTGCCGGTGATCAGGTCTTTGACGCCGTCGCCGTTGATGTCCTGATAGTGCAGGGCGTGCGTTTGTGAGAACGTGTCGTCGATCATGTGCTGTTTGAATTTCGGATCGGGCGAGCCGCCGAGGTTCTCGAACCACCACACGCCGATGTGATGCGCGGCGCTCATCAGGATGTCGTTGTCGCCGTCGCCGTCCAGGTCATCGACGAAGATATCGGCGGCTGTCTCCGGGTTGCCGTCGCCGTTGCCCTTGAGTACGTGCTTGTGAAACGTCCAAGGTCCGTCGTTCAACTTGGCGGGCTGCTCCCACCAACCGTGCGGGATGACGATATCTTTGCGACCGTCGCGGTTCACGTCGCCGATGCCCAGTCCGTGGTAGTAGCGATGTGCGAGATTGCCGAGTTTCTCGCCGCTGACTTGCGTGTAGGTCCACTTCTTTGTGGCGTCGGCCGGCGGCGGAATTTCGAGATAACCCATCATCTGTTCGGTCTCGGACGTCATGATGATTTCCGGCTTGCCGTCGCCGGTGATGTCCAGAAACTGTGGCGTCTCGTTCGCCGCGCTGTGCCAGATTTCATACTGAGCCCACGGGCCGGGCTTGCCTTGCGGGTTCTCGAACCAATGGCACGGCACGCCGGGAAAGCCGATGACGATCACATCCTGCCAGCCGTCGCCGCTGATGTCGTATGCCCACAGCCCGAAGCTCTGGCTGTACGCGCCATCGGCGATGAATCGCCGGATGCCTTCGGGTCGCAGCGGACGCATCGTCCAGTTGCCGGTCTTGAAGAGGTTCGCATCGGCGGGAGCTTCGTACCAGGCTTCGCCGTTGATCAGATCCAGTCGGCCATCCTTGTTGATGTCCGCGACCGCCACTCCTTCAGACCGAAAGACTTCCTCCAGCTTGATCCGCTCCCACTTGACCGGAGTGTCGTCGGCCAGGCTTGCTGCGACGGCACCAAGACTCAGACACCCCGCAACCACGCACGCAGCAACGCGAAACATTAGACTTCTCCCACGACAGCAAGAAAAACAAGTCAATTCGTTGACGAATGTCGGCAGTGTAGCGGTCAAGCAGAACACGTCCACGAACCCTTGTTCCGACATGCTGTGGTCGTCAATTCTTGTGTCAGCCACGCGCTCGTCCCCTTCTACGAAATCCACTACAACGCCGCGATGGCGTACGCGCTCTTTGTACTGATTTGTGTCATCTGGGGCGGCAGCTTTCTGTTGATGAAGAAAGCGGCGTTGGTCTTTTCGCCGATCAGCGTGGGAGCGTGGCGAGTCGCCGGCGGCGCGGCGGTTCTGGCGATCCTGTGGCTGATTCATCGACATCGGGTCGGCTGGAGGCGACGCGATGCGGGATCATTGGCGTTCGTCGTTTTGGCTGGTTATGTCTGGCCGTACTGCGTGCAGCCGTGGCTGATCACCCGTCACGACAGTTCGTTCATTGGCATGACGGTCAGTTTCACACCACTGTTCACGATGCTGGCATCAGTGCCGTTGCTGGGAGTCATCCCGCATCCCCGGCAAGCGGTTGGGGTGTTGGGAGCGTTACTCGGCCTAGGCCTGCTGATGAGCGAAGGATTCGCGCGGCAGATCCCCGCCGCGCATCTATTGTTGGCCGCGAGCGTGCCGTTCGGCTACGCCCTCGTCAACACTTGGATGCGGCGCCATCTGACACATGTGCCGCCGCTAATGTTCACGTTCGTGGCGATGGCCGTTGCCAGCGCGCTGCTGCAACCGCTGAGCTGGTTCACGCCGTCGCCGGTACCTCCGAGCCCGAACGCCTTTTGGCCGGCGGTGATTTGTCTACTGATCCTGAGCGTCGTCGGCACCGGCTTGGCGATGTTTTGGTTCAACAAACTGATCCACGATCGCGGCCCGCTGTTCGCCGGCATGGTCACGAATCTTGTTCCGGCCGGTGCCGTCGTCTGGGGTTGGCTCGATGGTGAGACCGTGACGCTGAAGCAATTGATCGCGTTAGCAATCATCCTGCCCATGGTGGCCCTGGTGCAGTTCGGGGGAGCGCACCTCGGAAGAATCACGAATGACGAAATACCCAATACGGCTCAGTAGTGCAGAATCCCGTAAACCACTGGGGCAAGCCCAGTGGGGTCGCTTGATTGGGGACTAACGCGCTCCAAGGGTTGACGTCGCCACCGCCCGGGTCTAGTGTGCTATCACGATAGCAGACTAGGAGTGCTGGCCATGTTCTTCACGATTGATCCCGACAATGGGCTGGCGATCTACGATCAGATCATGCGGCAGGTGAAATTCGCCGTGGCCAGCGGAGCGTTGCAGCCCGGCCAGCGCGTCCCGTCGTTGCAGGAATTGTCGGTCACGCTGGCGCTCAATCCCAATACCATCGCGCGGGCGTATCGCGAATTGCAGTCCGAGGGAATTCTCGAAATGGTCCGAGGCATCGGCCTCGAAATCAGTTCCAAGGCCGTCAAACGCTGTCAGCAAGATCGCGAGGCGTTGATCCGCGAGCGCCTGCGGTCGGTGCTCGCGGAAGCTCAGCACAGTCAGCTCGATGACCAAGAACTGCGCGAAATGTTCGAAGCAGAACTGGCCGCCTCGAAACCAACGGCCGGCCGCAAGCCGAAAGCCGGTAGGTCAGGCTTTCCAGCCTGACCTGATTGACAGAAAAGGCCGCATCCAACTCGGGTCAGCCTGGAAAGGCTGACCTACTTCCAAGAGGGGACGCGATGCAGACGATGTTCCGATTGCACGATGTTAAAAAACGCTTCGGCCGCACGGTCGCGTTGGACGACGTCTCGCTCGAAGGCCCGCCGGGCACGGTGGTCGCACTGCTCGGCGAGAACGGCGCGGGGAAGACGACGTCGCTGAAGATTCTGCTGGGGCTGTGCGATCCCGACTGCGGCGAAGCAGAGGTGCTCGGCCTGAACAGTCGGCGGCAGGGACGCGAGATTCGTCGCCGAGTCGGTTACGTCCCGGATCGGCCGCAGATGTACGGCTGGATGACGGTCGATGAGACGGGCTGGTTTGCGGCGGGGTTTCATGGGCCGAGCACGTACTCGCACTTCTGCAAGTTGGTGAAAAGATTTGAACTCTTGCCGAATCAGAAGTTGAAGACGCTGTCGAAAGGACAACTCGCGAAGGTGTCGCTGGCAATCTCGATGGCTCACGAGCCGGAGCTACTGATCCTCGACGAGCCGACGTCCGGGCTGGACCCAATCGTGCGTCGAGACTTTTTGTCGAGCATGTCCGACGTCGCCGCCGAAGGCCGCACGGTGTTGCTGTCGAGCCATCAGATTCACGAAGTCGAACGAGTCGCCGACATCGTCGCGATCCTGCGCAAAGGGAAGTTGGTCGTCAGCGAGCGTCTGGACGAACTGAAGCAATCCGTTTGCGAGATCACGCTGACGCTGCCGGCTGATGTGCCCGTACCGACGGACTTACCCGGCCGGCTGATCAGCCAACAGCGTATCGGCCAACAATGGCGAGCACTCGTCCGCGACGTCGAACCGGACGATCTCCTGAGCCTGCAAGCCCGTGCCGATTTCGCTCGCGTCGATGTGCGCGTGCCATCACTGGAAGAAGTTTTCGTCGGCTACCTGCATCCCGACCGCGTCCCCGGTGCCGGAGGAACTTGGACGCCAGCAGAAGAGGCAAGATCAGAAGTTTCAGCCCCGAACGAATTCCAGGAGTGAGTCTCCCCGAAGGGGTTTAGGAAACCAGCCCAGGGCAAGCGAGTGAGACGAGTGCCGCCCTGGGATAACTGCAACATTCCCCACAAACCCAGGGCGGCGCTCACTCCGTTCGCTTGCCCTGGGCTAGTTACCGACGCCCCTTCGGGGCGAACTGCACGCCTGGAATTTGTGAGTGTCAGTAAAGGTCAAATCACTGAAATTGCGGGTTTCAATACTCAGATCGATCACAATTCTCAAACCACCACGAACTCGCCATGAACACGAAACTGCTGCATCGCTTGGCTTGGAAAGAATTCCGCACGCTGCGAGCGTTTCTGCTGACGCTGTTGGGAGCTGCGGTGGTCTTGCAGGGACTAGCGTCGTGGATCGTTGGAAATTTCTGGGCACCGCAACAAATGAATTTTCTGGTTCCGATTTGGATTCCAGTGATGTTTTCCTTGGCTTGTGCATCAGTTGCGTTCGCAGGTGAACGAGAAGACGGAACCGATCAACTTCTGAGCCGACTGGCAGTGCCACCCCTGACGTTGTGGAGTGTGAAGCTTGCAATCAACGTTTCCGGCACGGTTTTGCTCGTCATAGTTCTCTTTCCGTTGGCTTGGGCAATGGGGCGTTTGTCCTTGGGTGGCCGTTGGCACGTCTTGCTTGAAGTCTGGCGCGGAGATGGTCCGGTCACGTCGATGTGTTTCCTGGCGTTGATTTGGCAGGTCGGTTTCCTGGCATGGGGAATGTTTCTGTCGCTGTTGTGTCGTCGTGTGCTGACATGTGTGGTTTTGGCGACGGTCGCGACTGTGCTGACGCCGCTTGTGATGTCACCGCTTTTGGATCTGCTGCCGTTCAAAGCCGCGAAGTATGAACCACTCGAATGGACGGTGCGTCTCGTACTGATTCCGGGTGTGCTGCTGCTCGCGAGTGCGTGGCTTGTGCAGACGTGGGACGAAGATCGTTGCCCGCGATTCGTGGAACGGTTGTTGGAGGCTTGGCGGCGAGTGACCGCGAAAAGCGAGCGACTGGCAGATTCCTCGCGCATCGTGGGACAACTCAGCGGCGGTTGGCGAGCGATCGTGCGGCCGCTCGGACTGTGTTGGCCAGATGAATGGTTGCCGGCGTGGCGGCGTGAAACTCGACGGCTGTTGTGGCTGGAGTGGCGGCAGGCTCGGCGCGTGATGATGTTTGTGCTGGCGGCGTTTGGAATCTATGCCGTCTGCCAGGGACTGTTCGTCGCGTGGGGTTCCGTGTTGGTGGCGAAGGAGTTTCCGTTCGTGATGGCGTTGGTGTCGTTCGTGTTCGGAGCGTGGTCGTTTCAAGCTCAGCAATTGGGGCAGCGGTTTCGAGACTTCGCCGGGCACGGAGCGTCGCCGACGACGATGTGGTTCATCAAGCAAGGCGTGTGGTTCGCCGTGACGTTGCTCACTTTGGCGCTGCTCACACCAATCGCCACATGGCTCAGTGGAGGCCGTCATTTCGTGTATTGGCAGTCCGAGCGTGAGGATCTCTGGCGAGCGTTGGGATACGGTTTGAGTTGCGGTGAACTGGCGCATTGGTTTCGTGATGAGCAACTTCAGAAGGAGAGCTTGGGTGGGGTGGTCTCCACTTCGATTCTGGCAGTCGGCTTGTGTTTCGCGGTCGGGCAGTTGGTATCTCTGCTGGTGGCTCGCGCGGTGACGGTGGCAACTGTGGGCTTCGTCCTGGTGGCACTGGCGTTTGGCTGGCAGCAGTTGTCGGCACTGGCGGCGATCCCGCCTGGGCTGGCAGTGCTCCCGCTGATCGTCGGTTTGCTGTTGGCGTCGGCCGCGCGGATGACGGATTGGCTGGAAGAACGAAACTCGATGCGCGGTTGGCTGCGAGTCATCGCGGCAGGCCTCGTGCCGTCGCTGGTGACGCTGTTCGGCGTGCCGATTTATCGAGTGTTGGAGATCCCGGCCGCTTCGTCCCTCAACCTCGGCCGGTCCGATCTGGAGTCGCTGACCACAGCGACGAAAAATGTCTCACCGGGCGCGAAGCGGGGCAGCGAATGGTGGATGCGTCTCGCCGAGTCGATTGAAGGCGAGCCGGTCTTTCTTCGGAAAGTCTTGGTTCAAAAGTTTCCGGCCATTGCTCCGGTGGAAGAAGAGCAGGCAACAACTCCGCACCACTTGGGCGAGCTGCATTACGAATTCGTCACCTGGGACAAGCTGCAGAACCGCGACTGGTTGACTCGGAACTCTGGCGTTGTGAGCGAGATGTTACGCCTCGCTCCACAGTTGGAGGACTGTGCCTTCGATGTCGATCTCTTCGAGGGTTCTGATGATCAAGCCGCGAATTTCCGAATGAAGCGGCTCAGCCAAGTGGCGGTGCTGCTGAAGATGTCCGCCCAAGCTGCGATCGCGGATGGGAATCTGGATGACGGCTTGCGGCATTTTCTCGTGCTGCTGCGGCTCAGCGAGCACATGCAGCAACACGCTCCCTTTTGGTCGGTCCACAACGGCGAACTACTGGAGTCGGCGACCTGGAGTTTCTTGATCCAATGGGCGCGGCATCCCGCTCAAACCGGCGACTCGCTGCGAGCGGCGTTGGGGCGATCCGCGAATGCAACACCGCATCCGCTCCTGGAGGCTTTGAAGAAACACGTCAAGTTGCCGCCGCCGCCGTCGCAGGTCGTCGTCGAGGAATACTCGGCCACGAAGCAAGAAATCGCGCGGCATTGGCGAGAGGTCGGCTGGCCCGCCGCGTGGCTGTTTTGGGAACGGCAACGCGAAGAATGGTTGCTGGATTTCTCGGCGGCCGTCGCGATGGAGGACATGCGCCAGTGGGTCAGAGATTCGCGCGAGAATTGGGAGGGGAACGATCGACTGGTGATTCAGTCACCGGTCGTGCATCGGCCAGAATCGCGACATCGCCAGTTGGCGGGATTCCTGCAAGATTCGACGCGACACCCAAATCCGTACCGTCAACAGAACTTCATTTGGTGGGGCTACGGTGCCACCTCGCAGCGAGCCAACGAGCGTGGAAAGGCGGTGGCTTGGCGGCGCGGCTTGATCGCGACGCTGGCGTTGCGAGCGTTTCAACTCGATCACGGGCGTTGGCCGACGCAGTGGGATGAATTGATCGGCTCATACCTCGACCGGGTGCCGGTCGACCCGTGGAACGGTTTGCCCTTTGAACTCCGGCCTCAAGGCTATCCCATAGAGGTGACGATCTTCGGAAGCCGCATTCCCGCCAACACTCCGCTGTTTGTTTCTCCCGGTCCCTACGATTGCCACTTGATGCCGATGGTCAATCGATCGGCGGACGGTAAGGCAGCGGGATCGACGAAATGGGTTCTGACGAGCCCGCTCTTGACTGAACCCTCGTCGCCAAAAGATGGAGAGTCCGTGTTTTCCCTGATCGCCATTCCGTTGAGCGCGACAAAGCCGTGACTCCCCATGGAGTGCCGCGGCTCGACGCAGCCCTCCATTCGTTCGCGGGAGAAGGCGATCATCGGCCGGTAGCGTTCGTCGTGATGACGCACACTCGAAGGGGAGTTCTTGCGAGTCTTGTCTCACGACGACGATGTTTGAAAACTCGCGATCGCACTGCCGCAATGAAGGGAGGGCTGCGTCAAGCCGCAGCACTCCAGGTTATTCGGACTTCGCGGTGGTCGTCGCTTCGGTAGGATCGCGCCGCCGCAACCATGAGCTGTTCGTCGATGCCGGACGTTGGCTGCGTCCGCTGCGAAAATGGAACGACCGTCAGTCGTCGTTTATCACTGGCATTTCGTCATTCGCTTCCGGCATTTCGTCGAACATCTCGTGAATGAAGCGCGAAACTGTTGTCACGCGCGGCTTGCCCCATTTGGTGCGGAACGTGGCACGCGTGAGTGTGAGCGCGTCCTTCGCGCGGGTGACGCCGACGTAGCACAGGCGGCGTTCTTCGTCGATGGCTTTTGGTGACTCGTCTTCGAGCTCGACCGCGCGGCGATGAGGCAGCAAGCCCTCTTCCATGCCGACTATGTAGACGCGGGAAAACTCCAGGCCCTTCGCGGCGTGAATCGTCATCAGCCGCACGCCACGTTGCTTGAGTTTCTCGTCCTTGTCCGGTTCTTCGTCGCGGCCGGCCAGCGCGGTTTCGTCGAGGAATCCGCCGAGCGACGGTTCCACGGCGTTGGCCACGTATTGCCGCAGCGTGTCGATGAACTGCTCGACGATCCCCTGCCGCACGAGCTGCTGCTCCGGCGTCTTGTACTGCTTCTGAATTTCGTCGTGATAGTTGATCGAGTCGAGAAGTTGCTGCAACGTGTCGGGCATTTGTTTCGGCGCCTCGTCCAACTTGCAGCGGTACTTGGCGAGCAGTTGCTGAAACGCCTCGACGTTCTTGGCCACCTTGGCTGAGATGTCGCCGGCTGCGGCGAGTTCCGGCACCGCGTCCCAGAAGCGGACTTTGTTGAGCACCGCTCGCGCGAGAATCTTCTCGACCGAAGTGTCGCCGATGCCGCGCGCCGGCGTGTTGATGATCCGCAGCAGCGACTGCTCGTCGAGCGGCTGCGAGAGGATTCGCAGATAGGCCAGGATGTCGCGGACTTCCTTGTTGTCGAAAAACGACCGCTCGCCAAGAATCACGTACGGCACGCGGAAGCGGCGGAGTTGAACTTCGAAGGCGCGCGGTTGTTCGTTTGTGCGGAACAGGATCGCGACGTCATCCGGCGAGATGCCTTTGTTGCGAGAGAAGAAGTCGATTTCGCGCACGATGAACTCGGCTTCGACTTCTTCGTTTTCATACTCGCGGTAACGCACGGAGCCGGGCGAACTGCGGGAAGCAATCAGTTGCTTGTCGTGCCGCTCGCGATTGTGCTTCACCAAACTGTTCGCGAGGCTGAGGATTTCGGTCGTGCAACGATAGTTCTCTTGCAGGCGGACGACTTTTGTGCCGGGAAAGATCGTGGGGAATTGCAGAATGTGCGACACGTCGGCCCCGCGCCAGGCATAGATCGACTGGTCGTCGTCGCCGACGACGCACAAGTTGCGATGCGGACGGACCAGTGCTTCGATGAGATCAAACTGCGAGCCGTTCGTGTCCTGATATTCGTCGATCTGCACGTGGTCGAACCGCTGCTGATACTTCTCGAGCACGTCGGGATAGTCGGTGAAAAGTTGATTCGTCAGCAGCAACAAGTCGTCGAAGTCGACGCTGCCCGACGATTTCAGGATCGCTTGGTATCGCCGAAATCCCATCGCGGCCAGTCGATCGCCATCGTGTTCCACGTGCTTGGTCGCGTCTTGAGCGGTGACGCCTTGCGTCTTCCAATGGCTGATGCGATTGACCAGATCGCCCGGCTTCATCTGTTTATCGCCGACGCGCAGATCGCGAAGTGCTCGCCTTGCGGCAGACTCTTGATCGCCGCGGTCGTAGATCGTGAAGTTATTGGGGTATCCCAGGACTTCTATCTCTTGTCGCAGTACGCGTACGCAGAAGCTGTGAAACGTGGAGATCCACGGCCGGTTCTTGGATCGTTTGCCACCGCCGATCAGCGCCGTCGCGCGTTCGAGCATTTCTCTCGCGGCCTTGTTGGTAAACGTCACCGACAAGATGCGATCGGGCGACACGCCGTGCCCGATCAAGTTCGCGATGCGAAACGTGATCACGCGCGTCTTGCCCGTGCCAGCTCCCGCGAGCACCAGCAGCGGGCCGGAAAGCGTCGACACCGCGTCGTGCTGAGCGGCGTTGAGTTGGGAGAGTCCATCCATGAAGTTCGTCTAATCATCACTCAGTCGCAGAATTGGTTCGTCGTCGTCGGTGCCGGGCTTCTCGAACTTGCTGCCGTCAAACTCGTCCGGCGACTCGTCGACTTCAATCCCCTCGAACTCATCGGCGGAATCATCCGCCGGCGGCGCGGTTGCTTTGACGTTCGGTTTTTGCGGCGGCGGGGGGGACAGGCCCTTGTCTGCTCGCTTGCCGGTTGCCTTCGCGCCGGAACCGGGCTGAGTCGTCTTGGGTCGTTTTGTCGGAGGTTTGTCGGCCTTTCGTTCGTTGCTTTTCGTCGGTGCGGGCTTCGTTCGCGTGCGGCCTTCGTCCAGCAGGAGTTCGCTGAAGAAGTCGCCGTCCGCGTCGGGCTTCGTGGGTTCTGGCTCGGACATTGCCGGCGCGCCCTTTTCGGCGGCGGCCTTCCTTCGGCGTTCCGCGTCCCTCTGAGCTTCGATCTCGGCATGCACTTTGCGAAGCGGCATGAGCATCTCGACGACCGTTTGAAAGCGATCGTTAGGGTCGGATCGCATCCCCTTCATGATGGTCTCGGCGACGACTGGGTGAATGTCCGGAGCCAATTCTTGCACCGGCATCGGTGCCTTGTTGATGTGCTGCAGTACCGTGTCCATCGTCTCTTGAGCCGGCACGTCCCAGGGTAGCCGTTTGGTGTACATTTCATAGCACGTGACGGCGAATGAGAAGACATCGATGCGCTGATCCGTGCGCTGCCGTTTGATCAGTTCGGGAGCCATGTAGTTGACGGTGCCAGTGCGGTTGCCGGGCTTTTGGAACGCCGGCGTGTTCGGAACCGTCAGGCCAAAGTCGATCAGCTTGACGGTGTTGTCCGTGTCAATCATCACGTTGCGCGGACAGAGATCGCGGTGAATCCAATTCTGCCGATGCAAGTAATCAATCGCCTCACCTAATTGGATGATATAAGTCAGTCGGTATTCTTTCATCTTGTCGTTCTGGACGTCGACCAAATAACTCAGGCTCAAGCCTTCGACAAAGTCCATGACGAGGTATTGTTCGTTGTCGGTCGTCGTACCGAATTCAGAGGTCCGTACGATATAAGGGTGCTTTAGCGAGGTGGCCACCTCCCCTTCGCTCGGTTTGTTCAGCCCCGTGAAGCGAGCCTCAAAGCGAATCGTCTTGACCTTGTCGAGTACTTTGACGGCGAGCATCCTGCCGTTCATCACGTCGCGGGCGCGCCAGACTTTCGACATACTCCCCTGGCCGATACGAGCGATCAAATCGAACCGCCGCGCGATGTCGACCTTTTCGACCTTGGGATTCTTGTCGAAAAGCTTTTTGAGGAAATCCATGATCGTGACTTGGTAGTAGGCACAAACAATCATCTCGACGCACAGTAGTCAATGATCCGCGCGATCTCAGTTCGCAAACTCTTGCGGTCGACGATGCGATCGATGAAACCCATTTTCAGCAGAAATTCGCTGGTCTGAAAGCCTTCCGGAAGTTCTTGTTTCACGGTGGCCTGCACAACTCGCGGACCGGCGAAGCCGACGAGAGCCTTCGGTTCCGCAATGATAATGTCCCCCAACGACGCGAAGCTGGCAGCCACGCCTCCCATGGTCGGGTTCGTCAGCACCGAAATGAACAAGCCGCCGGCATCGTGAAAGTGTCCCAGCGCCGCGGAGACTTTGCCCATCTGCATCAGCGAGAAAATTCCTTCGTGCATTCGTGCTCCGCCGCCCGATCCGCTGACAATCACCAGGGGCAGTTTCAGTTCCGTCGCTTTTTCAATCGCGCGGGTGAGCTTCTCCCCCACGACCGAACCCATACTCCCCATGATGAACGCCGAATCAGTCAGGCCCAGCACCAGCGCGCGGCCGCGCATGTATCCTTTGCCGGCAATACACGCCTCCTTCAGGCCTGTCCGCTTTTGTTCCTCTTTCAAACGGTCCTTGTACGACCGCTTGTCGACGAATCCCAACGGATCGCACGACACAAGATCACCGAACCATTCCTCGAAGCTTTCCTCATCCAGCAACTGCCGGATGCGGTCGTTCGCCGGCACGTAAAAGTGATGCCCGCATTCCGGGCAGCAAAACGAGTTCGCTTCCACTTGTTTGCGGTACACAGTCGTCTTGCAACCGTCGCACTGAAGCCAGAGTCCTTCCGGCACGCCGCGTTTCTGGCGTTTCGGGGAATTCCCTGAATTCTCGGGGTCCGGTTGGGGCAGATCGGCCATCAATGTGAGTCTCAGTCAGGGCCAATTGCCAATGGAAAATTCGCAGTCAGCAACTGGAAATATCGTCAAATGATTCCGCGATCTGTCAGTTATCAACTGGCCGGCACGGGGGTTGGGGACTCGATCGAACGTTTTGGGGGCGGCTCCGACTTGCGTTCGAAGTGTCCGTCGCTGCCGGTCGATTCGAGGACATCGACGATCGGATCGCCGGGAACTTCCGGAAAGGCTGCGGACAAATCCGGCGGCTCGCCAGTGAGCATGGAGCATACAAGAGAGGCCAAAGGCTCGGAAGCGACAAGCGCCAGCGAGGAATGTTTGCGGAGCGGCTTCTTCAACGCCTTTTGAACACGTTTGACGGCCGCGTCCCACGGCTCACCTTCCGGCGGACAAATCGTCTCTGGAGCCTCGTGCCATTGCTTGAATATACGCGGCATCTTGCGGCGGATCTCTTGGATTGACAGCCCCTGCCACAATCCTTGATTCAGGTTGTTGAGGACTTTCGACTCGTGAACCTTAATACCGAGCACCTCGCCAATCGCTTCGGCCGTTCCTCTCGCCGGTTGCCCAGTTCCACTGAGCACCACTTCCGGCGAAAACTCACGTAGCCGAGAAATCAGCAACAGCACTTGCTCTTCGCCGCGCGAATTCAGCAACAGATCGAGCGAGCCGACGACGCGATGCTGCTCATCAAACTCCGTCCAACCCGGACGGACCACAACCACAGTCGTCATGCTTCACGCTCGCGAGGAGCGCTCCTGAGAGGAGGCGGCGACCGTCTGGCGGACAACCAACTCGGCCAGCGATGTGATCGCCTGATGATAGTCACTGTGATCGAAGATCGCGCTGCCGGCAACAAACAGGTCCGCGCCGGCGTCCGCGCAGCAAGCGATCGTTTTCGGTCCGATCCCGCCGTCAACGGCAAGAATCGCGTCCGCCGAAATCATCCGTCGAGCCTGCCTAAGCTTCTCGACCGACGTTGGAATGAACGTCTGCCCGCCAAAACCCGCTTGCACGCTCATCACCAGCAACAAATCGATTTCCGCCACGAATGGCTCGACGGCTTCAATCGGCGTCCCCGGATTCAGCGCCAACCCCGCAAGCCGCTCGGCCGCCCGAATCCGCCGCGTTAACGGCACCGGATCGGCCACCGCTTCGATGTGAAACGTGATCGCGTCGCATCCGGCCTTGACGTACTCGTCGAGATACTTGCCCGGATCGGCGATCATCAAATGCGCGTCGAAGACCATGTCCGTCACCGGACGCACCCGTTCGATGAGCATT
>CAZPUJ010000467.1:0-15675 GCA_964589725.1 uncultured Planctomycetaceae bacterium | reverse complement strand
CTGGAATTGATTCGCGGCAAGTCGGCGCGCGTGATGGCAGCGGTGACGCAATTGCAGTTGCTCGTGAAGGGCCTGCCGATGGCCTACAACCGCGACTTGCAAGAAGACAAGCTGGCGTTGTTCGCCGCACTCGACACGACGGCCGCGTGTCTCGAACTCGCCTCGCCGTTAGTCGCTCAAGCCGAGTTGCAACGAGAGCGCATCGCCGTGCGGCTCGACGAAGGCTTTCTGGATGCCACGATGCTGATGGAGTATTTGATCAGCCTAGGCGTCCCAATGCGTTCGGCTCACGAAAGCGTCGGCAAGTTGGTCTCGATTTGCGACGCGCGCAAGTGCCGATTGTCCGATCTGTCGTTATCCGATTTGCAATCCACCTGCGACAAGATCGCGGCCAATGTCTGCCAGATACTCGGCACCGCCAACGCGGTTGCGGCTCTGCGAAGTTTTGGCTCCGGCGGCCGAGAGCCAGTGTTGCAACAGATCCGTTACTGGCAAGAGCGACTGTCGCGATAGGACGCATTGGCACACCGTACGTCGGGAGATGGAGCGGTCACTAATCGACGCGGTCGACCTCGACTAAGTTGTCGAAGAACGTCGCGCCGCCACCGAGGTCGGTGAGTCGAGTCGGCGTTGTGCTGTTCGAGTTTCTGCCGCCGGGGCTGTGCTTGTTCCACCAGATGCTCGGCGAGAGGACGACTCCCGCCCGGACACTGTCGCCGACAACAGCCTTGGCGAGAAACGAACCTCGGCCGTTGAAGACCTTCACGCTGTTGCCATCTTGAATCCCGCGAGCGACCGCGTCGGCGACACTGATTTCCAACTGCGGCTCGACGGCCGATCGTCGCAGCGAGTCCACTTCCACGAACGTCGAATTCAAAAAGTGTGGCGACGGAGGCGTCAGCAATTGCAGCGGATATTTCGCCGCCAGCGCCGGGTTCGAGTCCCGACTTTCCGCCGGCGGAATGTACGTCGGCAACGGATCGTGGCCTAACTTGGCGAGGCGTTCGCAGGACAGCTCGCACTTGCCGCTGGGCGTCGGAAATGCCCCATTCGCAAACGGCGCAACGAAGCCGTTGTTGAGCTTGATGGCCCCTTCGCGCTTCAGCCGTTCCAGCGTGACACCACGCAACGCGAGAGGAACTTGTTCTGGCGAGGCCGGCTCCCACAACAGCTCGCGCGCGAGTTGCTCATCGCTGACCTCGAACAACTCCGGCTCGAACCCCAACCGCCGCGCGAGGCCACGAAAGACGTCGGTGTTGCAGCGAGCCTCACCAAGCGGCGCGATCGCGGGCAGGTTGACTTGGACGAAGTGATGCCCGTACGAGCCGTGCAAATCGAAATGCTCAAGCTGCGTCGTGGCGGGTAGCACGATGTCGGCATAGTCGACGGTGTCGGTCGGAAACTGATCGTGAACGACTATAAACAGGTTGTCGCGACGTAGCCCGTTGAGAACTCGCTGCTGATCCGGCGCGACGGCGGCGGGGTTGCTGTTGTAGACATACAATGCTTGCACCGGCGGGCCGGGCAGTTCGCCGTGCAGGGCCTCGGCCAGTTGCACCATATTGATCGTGCGCGTGTCCGGTGGGATCAAATCAGGTCGTTGCGCGGCGGCCGAGTTGAACGCGAACAGGCCACTCGTGGAAAGCAAAATCCCCCCGGACGGATGTCGCCACGCTCCGATGATTGCCGGCAAGCAAGCAATCGTGCGCACGGCCATGCCGCCACCGGCATGACGCTGCAAACCATAGTTGATACGGATCACGCTGGCTGGAGGATGGGCACTCTTGCCCGTCCCCTCACAAGAACCAGCACTCTTGCCCGTCCCCTCAGTCGGATCAGACGGACGGGCAGGAGTGCCCATCCTCCCGGCGTATTCGTGAGCCAGCCGTTCAATGTCCGCGACTTCCAATCCGGTGATGTCGCAGACTCGTCGTGGCGAGTAATCGGCAAGGACGCGTGCGCGAAGTTCCTCCACGCCGAGGCAGTAATCTCGCAGGTAATCTTCGTCCGCCAATCCGTCGCGGAAAACGACGTGCATCAAGCCGAGTGCCAGCGCAGCATCGGTCCCCGGTCGCGGCGCAAGGTGCCAATCGCTTTTCGTGGCCGTGGCTGACCGGTACGGGTCGATCGTGACGATCCTCGCGCCGTGCCGCTTGCGAGCCTCAACCATGCGGACCCACAAGTGCATGTTCGTGACCGCCGTGTTCGAACCCCAGTTGATGATGTATCGTGACTGGCTGAACGCTTCCGGATCAGTTCCTTGCTTGCTGCCGATCGTGCAGACATACCCCAGGCCGCCGGCCGTCGCGCAGATCGTGCGGTCGAGTAACGACGCTCCCAGGCGATGAAAGAATCGCCGGTCGAGACCCTCGCCCTGAATCTTGCCCATCGTGCCGCAATAGCTATACGGCAAGATCGCCTGCGGCCCGTGCGGTCCGTCGCCAATCGTCTTCAACCGCGAAGCGATCTCGTCGAGCGCCACGTCCCACGAAATACGTTCGAACTGGCCTGAACCTTTCGGCCCAATTCGCCGCATCGGATGCAGCAGCCGATCGCGGTGATAAACCCGTTCCGTGTAGCGTGACACCTTGTGGCACAAGAACCCGCGCGTGAAAGCATGTTCGTGGTTGCCGCGCACCGCAATCGCTCGATCGCCTTCCAGCGTGACGAGCATCGAACAAGCATCCGGACAATCGTGCGGACAAACGGCGTGAACAATTTGATGGGTGGACATGGCGAATCATGTTTCCAATGAAATGAGAGTCAAAAGTCAAAAACGGCTTCTCCACGATTGCGGGTGAAGACCGCATTGACCGTTGCCTGTGGCAGGTCGTGTCTGAGGAATCGCACGGTCCCGTCACCCAATAGGAAGTGACAGCCTTGATCGTGATGGCTGGAAAATCCGTCTGGATCACCGAGCTTCGGATGAAATGCGATGTCAATATCTTCGGGCTTTGTCCAAGGAATCTTGGTCCGATTGGACTCGCCAACCAGTGCGGTGTTGGAAATCCCGTCGGTGATGTCCTTTCTTGTGACGGGCTCGGTCCCCCGAAAGGCACAGTCTTGTCCCAGCACCGCCGCGTAGCTGGTGTTGCCGTCTCGCGCCGAAACAGGATGAGCATCACACGCCAGCAGGCCGAACGACATCGTCGCCAGCAAGTCCGCCTTGGCGGCACGCGGCCGAGACGGGCACGCATAAACCACCGGCATCTTCGCGAGCAGCTTCCGGTTGTTCGGACCGTCCCACGGTTCGTCAAAGTGATATTCTTTGTACAAGGGATCGCATTCGAGGAACGGCAGGATCAGCACGCGCCAACTATGCCACGGCCGGCCATCCGGCCCCAGCACGAACGCGGGCGGAAACGAACCGTATGTGTCGTGATAGTTGTGCAACGCCAAACCAAACTGCTTGAGGAAGCACTTGCAACTCGACCGGTGCGAGACTTCGCGAGCTTGCATCAGCGGCTGCCAGAGGACTCCCGCAATGAGAGCCAATGGGACGAGACACACAATTGCAATCCGCCCCCAGCGACGCCAACGGCTCCGCGGGTATCGCGGAGCCGGAGTGTCGAATTCCGAATCGCAGGGACGTTCGCTCATGAGGACTTACTCTCGCCTTTCGGACGCCAGACCATTCTGAGAAACATCAGCGTCAGTGTACCGCCGAGCCAGCGTTGGCCAATGGCTGTTGTTCATGCTTCCGTCTTGAAGCAGACCGGTCTGCGGCATGCCGCCTTCCCAAAGAACGCGGAGCTTGTTCTGTCAGCCTACGAACGGCCGCAAGTCCAGCTCGCCCGCTTGTCGAAAGTTGCACCAAGAGACGATTGGCAGATCACGTGCGATGGTCGGAAAGTATGCATCGACGAATCCTTGCCCGCCGAGCGGCATGTCCACCGACTTCAGCAGCACCAGCCGGCTTGCTGGCCAGCGCAGCGCGACCCAGGCGGCAAGCGAATCGCTCGTCACATCCCACGTGTGCGGCAGCCTGTCGGTTTGGGGAGCGCTCGCGTCGCGGGGTGAATATGCTTGTTCTTCCTCCCGAACGAACTCCATCAGTGAGAGCAGCGGCACGCGACCAACTTGCCAAACGGTGTCGGATTCATGGCGAGTTCGCACCAACGACAGCTCGTTCGGGCAAAGTGTGAGCAACAGTTTTTCGTTCAATTGAATCGCCCGCATCGCGAGCCAGTGAGCGCTCTCGTCACCGAGCCGATGGACGGCATCCCATTCACGAACAATGTCGGCGGCCAAGCCGCCTCCGCAAATCAGCAGCGGCTGTTCGCCGCATAGAGTCGCGAAGAGGTCTCGCAGCCGCCGTGGCAGGTCAGGCAGCGTCAACAGGCTGCCTCCGAGTTTGTAGACGACGACGGACATCGCAACCACTCGCCCGAATAGTAGCCATCACGCTCCGCGTGATGAGCTTTGCTCGCTTGAGTGACGAGCGTTTCTTGAAGCCATCCTAAGTAATTGCGGATCAGGCTCATCACGCGGAGCGTGATGGCGACGTTGGCTCAGTCGATGATCTTGTTGATGCCGTACTCGACAAGACCGCGAGCGCCGGCCGCTTTCAACTGCGGGATGATCGTGCGCACGAGCGACTCATCGACAATCGTGTTGACGTCCACCCAATCGGGATCGGACAGCGACGAGACCGTCGGCTTTTGCAATGCGGGGAGTTGCTTGAGCACCTTTTCCAAGTCGACTCGGCGGACGTTCATCATCAGGCCGACTTTGCCCTCGGCGGCGAGGCAGCCTTGCAGCATCAGGACGATGTTGTCGATCTTCGACTTCTTGAACGGGTCGGCAACGGCGGCTTTATTGGCGATGAACCGTGTCGTGCTGCGGAGCACGTCGTCCACGATCCGCAGATTGTTGGCTCGCAGCGAGCCGCCGGTTTCGGTCACTTCGACAATCGCGTCGGCCAGCTTCGGTGGCTTGACCTCAGTGGCACCCCACGAGAACTCGACCTTCGCGGTGACGCCGTGCTTTGCCAGATATCTCTTCGTCAACATGACAACTTCGGTTGAGATTCGTTTGCCTTGCAAGTCCTTGACGGATTGCACGGGCGAATCGTTGGGCACGCACAGCACCCAACGCACCGGAGCGCGGCTGACCTTCGAGAACATCAGCTCACAAATTTCGACGACGTCGGCTTCGGTCTCTTGAATCCAATCGAACCCCGTGATGCCGGCGTCGAGCACGCCTTCCTCGACGTACCGAGCCATCTCTTGTGCGCGGATTAACATGCACTCGATGTCGGGATCGTCGATCGTCGGGTAATACGACCGCGATTGAAACTTGATGTTGTAGCCCGCTCGTTGAAACAGCGCGGCGGTTGCCTCTTGCAGGCTGCCGGCGGGAATGCCAAGTTTGAGAACTTTTTGATCGTTGTCTGGCATGATTGGATCAGATTGCTGCGGCGAAACGCCGCCATCCATTGTGGTGATCGTTGCGCGGGCGAGCTACGCCGGTCGCCGAGCCCTGGGGGACTTTCGCGTGCGCGGACTTCGTGGAGGTTTTCGAGCCGATGATTCCGGTAAGGACTCGACCTGCGACCAGACTTCCTCATGAGTCAGGCCTTGCCCACGACGAATGTCGTTCAAAGCCTTCTCGAAAATCGCGTCCAGCTTCGGCGAACTGGCGAGTTGCAGACGTTCTAACTCGTCGGAATCGACCACCGTGACAAGCGCGGCAATCGGCCGACCGTTTTTGGTCACGAGAACGGGTTCCCGACCGCACGTCTTGAGATACCAATCCAAGTTTGATTTGACCTTGGTCAGTGAGACGCTCTTCATGATTTCAGTTCCTCACCAGCAATTTTGATCTTTTCGTGGTCTTTTTCGCCCAGGGCCACAATCGAGACTGCGTGGTTTTCTTCATCGACGGAGTAGAACACTCGAAACCGATTGTTGGCACCGAATCGCAACTCCCAACGCGCATCGAACGGAAGCGGACGTTTCAGCGACTTGCGATTGCGAGTCTCGACATTCGCGTCAAATGCCAGTTGTTGTTCAATGATGGCCCGAATTTCTGAACGGTACTTGGGTTCAATCGACTTGAGATGATTTACGAAGTTTGGGTGATAGATCAATTGGAACGGCGTCTTACTGCCCACGCTCGCCGCCTTCGTGCATCTTGGATTTGCCGCTCCGGCCGACGTCACTTCTTATAGACCGCCTTCGGGTCGAACACCCGTTCGCCGATGACGGTGACGTTTCCAGTCGCCGGGTCGATGCGGCGGAAGAAGCAGCTCTTGTAGCCTTCGTGGCAGGCGGCTCCACCGATCTGATTCACCTTGACGAGCAGCGTGTCGGCGTCACAGTCGAAGAAGATTTCTTTCAACTCTTGGATGTTGCCGCTCTCCTCGCCCTTACGCCAGAGCCTCTGACGACTGCGGCTCCAGTAGCAGACTCGGCCTGTTTGCAGCGTCTCCGCGTAGGCCGTTTGATTCATGTAGGCCATCATCAACACGTCGCCGGTCGCGGCGTCCTGAGCGATGACCGGAATGAGTTCGGACTTCAAAAAATCAGGTCCGTTAGTGGACACTGTGGCGGACACAGACAGCTCCCGAAAAAGGTCGGCAAATCAGCGGGCAGACGATAGCGACGGGCTCGGAGCGAGGGAAGGCAGCGAAACAGTCCTGCGGTCGTCGATGGAGGCGTCTGCGAAAACAATCGCAAATCGCAAATCTGCAATTGTCTTCCTTCGCCTTCGGCCTTCCCCTACCATCCCATCCCGTTTTTGAAGCCAGGATTTTCAGGCACACATTGAATCCAAAAGGAGTGGTTTCCCATGGCCGAGCAGAAGGCAACAAACGTGACGTGGCACGCTCATTCGGTGACGAAGGAAGAGCGTTGGGAATTGATGGGGCACAAAGGCTGCATCCTGTGGTTCACCGGATTGAGCGCGTGCGGCAAGAGCACCGTGGCTAACGAAGTGGCCCGTAAGCTACATGACTTGGGCGTGCATTCGTATGTGCTCGATGGTGACAACATCCGCATGGGTCTGAACAAAAACTTGGGCTTTTCGGCCGACGATCGGGCGGAGAACATCCGTCGCATCGGTGAGGTCGCCAAGTTGTTCGCCGACGCCGGCCTCATCACCTCAACCGCGTTTATCTCGCCGTATCGCGCCGACCGTGACAAGGTCCGCGCGCTGATGGGCCAGGGTGGCTTCATCGAGGTTTATGTCAGCGCGTCGATTGAAACGTGCGAGGCGCGCGACCCGAAGGGCTTGTACAAGAAGGCTCGTGCCGGTGAGATTAAAGGTTTCACCGGCATCGACGATCCGTACGAAGCGCCGGAGAAAGCCGAGTTGGTGCTCGACGCGAACACCAAAGGACCAGAGGAACTCTCGAACGAGGTCATCGCGTACCTGAAGACGAACGGATACTTGGGCTAGCCTGAAACGCTGAGTGTCGCATCATGGCTCTGGTTCACGAACACGTCGCCTTTCTGTACGACGACGATGCGCATCTGGACGGTAGCGAGTTACAGACTGCCTCGAGCGGGCGACTTGGCGTCATGGGACGACAGGTCGCGGGAAAGGAATTCCTGGATGCGTATCTGAGCCACGGCCGATGGGCCGAACTGGTCGCACTGGTGCGGAGCAAGCCCAGTCTGGCTTCAATTACGAAGCTGTGGAACTCGCTTCCCAAGGCGATCACAGACATTAAGCAGCTCCGGATCGTCGTCCACGCCAACTTTCACTCACGGTTTTTTCCGACGCCTCCATCACGGGTGCTGCACCTGCCAGTCCCCCTCGACGTCCGTTATGCCTGGGTGCGGCAACATCGTGGACCGGCCGCTTTTGCAATGTCTGGCGTGACGCACACGCTCTGCACTTACGGCGTTGCCGAAGCGCTGTGCCAGATGGTGAATACGCCGCTGGAAACCTACGACACGCTCTTTTGCACGTCCAAGTGTGCCGTGGCGATGGTGCGAGCGGTCACGGGAAATTATGTCGATTATTTGAAAGAGCGCCACGGCGGCAGTCCGTCCTGCCGAGTGCATTTGGCCAATGTGCCATTAGGCGTGAATCCCGACAAATTCCGCCCCGCAACGCCAGCCGAACGCATTGCCGCTCGGCGGGCCTTGGGCGTGCATGACGACGAAGTCATGGTTCTCTGTGTCGGCCGGTTGTCTTACCACGCGAAGGCTCATCCGTTTCCGGTTTATCACGGGCTTTCACAGGCCGCACAAGCCACGGGCAAGAAGGTGCATCTCGTCTTTTTCGGATGGGCGGCGAACGAGGGCATCGCGCAGTCCTTCCGAAACGGAGCCGCAGTCTTCGCGACGGGCGTGCGAGTCACCTTCGTCGACGGGACCAAACCCGATCATCGCTTCACGGTCTGGCAGGCGGCCGATCTCTGCACCTCGCTTTCCGACAACTTTCAGGAGACCTTTGGCTTGACCGTCACCGAGGCGATGGCATCGGGACTACCAATCGTCGCGGCCGATTGGGATGGCTACCGCGATCAAGTGGTTGATGGACAAACAGGGATTCTCGTTCCCACATACATGGTGAAAGATGCGTCCGCGGATGCCACTTCACGACTGTTGATGGAGGAGATGAATTACGATCAGTTTTTGGGGGATTGCAACCAAACGGTGATCGTCGACGCACGCGCCGCAGGAGTCGCGTTTGCTCGACTGATCACCGACGAGAATCTTCGCCGCCGGATGGGATCGGAAGCTCGGAAACGCGTACTCGAGCGATTCACCTGGGCACATGTTGTCCGTGCCTACGAAGAGACTTGGGACACCCAAGAGGTCGAGCGACAGAAGCATGCTGCGTTCCTTCAGGGCCAGAAGAAGACCTTCGCCTCACCCGCGTGTTTTCCGGAAATTGAGATCTCGTTCGCGAGTTTTCCGACGGCAATGCTCGGGGACGAGGTTCTTCTTGTCGTTGACGAAACGGGGCCTACTCGTGTCGACCAGGCATTACAGATGTCCCTGACGAACTACTCGGCCACCCGCCGGACGTCCGATCCCGTGATCATCCGAGCCATCATGACGGCGACCGAGCAGCCTCGAACATTCCGCGATTTGGATGAGTTGTTCCAAAAACACCAAGTCAATTATCAGATCGCTCGCGCCACGATCGCCTGGATGTTGAAGTACGGTTTGCTGCGTTTGGCCGCCCCTGTCGAGAAGCCACTCGACGTGTGAGCACGATTGTGAATGCTCTTGCCGCAGAGCAGAGGGCGAGCATCGCAGATCAAGTGGACCGGACGCTTGAAACGTTCGCAGCACTTTTACCGCACTCGGCCGAGTCTGATACTAACCCGAAGCGTAAGCGAGGGACCGTTACCTGAGCCCTCGCTTACGCTTTGGGTTAGTGTGGGGGTCTCCCAAATGTGTCAGACTTGGCGGTGCGAAGTATCCGTTCTCCCTCGCCCTCATATCTCTCAATCACCCTGAATTACGTAATCTCAAAATATTCAACAATCTTTGCTATCGGAAAATTTTATCGGTAGTGCTTGACGGTGTTTGGGCATTTCTTCAGAGTTTGCCTTTCTTCGACGTGTCCGTGATGGGTCTGTGGGTCAGGGTCATCGGGGCGTCGAGGCGATCGGACCATTTCACGTCGTCACTGATTGCGAAGCATCCACCATTGGTGGATCCGCCTCAGCGATCAGCGTCATTCACAGGAAACGGAATTCATGTTCTCCACCCTGACCCTGCTGATGTTCTGGACTCCCGGTGTCGGCGTCGCGCCGGAGCGATTCCTTACAACAAACCCGCCCACTCACTTCACGAACTACACGCTGGGGTATCGTGAGGCTCAGCGGTCCAAGAAGCCGCTGCTGGTGATCCTGAATCCGGGCGAAGAAGCGGCGGACGTGCCGGTCCATCTGGCCGACGTCCGCAAGACGGAGCATCGCCGCAAACTGCTGGAGCGATACGTCGTCATCGTGCTCGACGCCAGCACCAAGCATGGCGAGACGACTCACAAGCTGTTCGATTCTCGCCCGCTGCCGCATATCTCGGTGATCGACCACGATCAGCGCTGGCAACTCTTCCGTACCAGCCGCAAGTTGCAAGGGGACGAGTGGAACAAGATCCTTGAAACCTTTCAGAACGGAGAAAACACGGCCTGGCTGAACCTCGAAGTTCCGCAGCCGTGCCCTACCTGACTGTGAGCCCCTTCGCTCTCCCGTGCGGCGAGTTCAATCACTAAACTTACGGTGCTGGCGGTTGCAAAAGAGATTCTGCGCGCTGCAGATTCAGCTTGGCAGTGGAATTATCGGGGGCCAGTTCGATCGCACGTCGAAACGCCTGTGCCGCATCGTTCATTTGATTCTGCTTCGCAAGTGCTGCTCCTAGATTAATCCAGGCGTCCACAGCGTGAGGATTCAGACTGAGAGCCGAGCGATATGCCGCGACCGCCTCACTGAGTTGTTGTCGGCTTTCCAAAAACGTTCCTAGATTGAAATGGACAACTGCGGAGTCGGGCTGAAGGGCGATCGCTTGTCGATGGTGCTCCAAGGCTCCGCTTGAATCTCCTTCGGCGTCCAAGTCTCTGGCCAAGATTCCATGTAATTCGACCAGATCAGGGTTCAGTTCGAGAGCCCGACGGAAATGGTTAATTGCTGCTTTGCGGCGTCCTGAAAGGGCCAGAGCCGATCCTAAGTTGCCATGGATCTCCGCTCGGAGAGGCGCGTTTTCGAGTGCGGTTTCAAACAACGAAATGGCTTCGCGATTTTGACCTCGAATGAGAAGCAACACGCCAAGGTTGTAATTCGCATCAACATGCCGACTGTCAAGCTGCAACGTCTCACGAAACTCGATCAGAGCCGCGTCTGCATCTCCCTTTCGAGCTAACAGGCTCCCCAGATTGTAATGCGCTTCCGCGTAGAACGGATTCAACTTGAGTGCCTGACGATATGCGGCCTCCGCCTCCTCAAGATGTCCGGCAGCAGACAGGGCAATCCCGTGGTTGTGATGCGCGAAGACGCAGCGTGGCAGGGCTGAGACCAGTGAAGCATGTCTTGCCTGATCGAATTCCGGGCGACTCTGTTCCCGTACTACCAGCCACGTGAGTCCGCAGACCGGCAGTGCAACCATTGTCGAAGTGAAGACGGGACGCCAACCACCCGCGCGAGTTGACGCAGTCGCAGCAGTCAGTCCCAAGGAAGTTCGCGTTTCCGCCTCACGCAGCTTCCAAATGAATCCGTCGTAGTAATAGTGCAGCAACGTCGACGCCATGAAAAATCCCAGCAATCCCTTCTGAATCGGCCCCTCAACCATCTCGCGCGTGCCATGGTTGAGCAGGCCGTACACCAAGATCAGTCCCAAATAGCACGCGACCAACTGCCACTGGCGGCGGAAGAGCAGCCGCGTGAACGCACCAGCTCTGGAATCCTTCTCCGCGCGTTTCTCATTGAAGACCCAGACGATGGTGAGGTATTGGATGTCATGAAATATCTCGAACAAAGCATACGCGACGAATAGGTTTGAGACGGTGGCCAGGCAATACCAGTAGTAACCGAAAGTGCTCACCATCAGCGCAAGCTTCAAAATGCTGGGGAACTGCCCGCGCCACAATTGTACGAGACCATGCACGACGAACGCCCCGGTCACGACAACCATCGCTGCGAACACACCCAACTTCACGTCAACGATCATGTCTGCGGAAACGACAAACCCTCCCGCCTGATAAAAACGGTTGAGAAACCCGAACAAACCGTTGTCCGTGAGCACAATCGCTCCGGCGAACCACACCAAGCACATCGCTTGATCAAGCCCACAAGTGAGAGGGGCGACCGATCGAACCTTGCCGTCATAAATCCGCAGAAATCCGTAAGTCTGCATCAGGTAATGCCACCAACCCCAGATCGCAATGCCCAGCGGGATCGCGCTCGACTGGGCCGCCACGGAATAGACGCCCACAACCAACAGCAGCAACGGTGCCACAACAAATCTCGTGCGGAAGCGGCGAAAGAGAGCCTGATCTCCATAGGCGCGCATCATGCCTGGCAGATGATGTCCGATGGCCCAAATGAATGCGAAAGAAGTGATCTGCGCTGACGACGAGAAATACTGAGCGAGCGTCAATAGTGGGAAAATCAGCAGCGGGGTGCCGATCACCAATAACAGATCCACCGTAGGCGCGACGATCCAAGGAGATGACGACCGCTTGGGCGAATCTTCCACGGAAGGAGTACATTCCACCTTGAGTGAGGAGGAATCCTTCATCGCACATGCTCCATAACGACGCGGCCACAAAAAAGGGGAGAGTCCTCAATTGACCCTCCCCCCGGGAATGTCACACCGTCAGCCGAACAACTCGTGATGCACCACGCCATCTCCCGCGACTGGCACCGGTCGTCCCAGCGGATCGGGGACGGTTGTGTGCGGGTCGATGCCCAAAAGATGGAACGCCGACGCGAGGATGTCCTTCGGCGAGAGGGGGTTCGACTTTACGTCGCCACCAATCTTGTCACTCTCACCGACCACTTGGCCTCGGCCGATTCCGGCACCGGCGAGGCACACCGAGTAGACTCGGGACCAGTGTTCGCGACCGTTGCCGGGACGATTATTTAACTGTGGCGTGCGACCGTGCTCGCTCAAGCAGAGCACCAACGTTTCGTCCAACAGTCCGCGTGCCTCCATATCGCGCAAGAAAGCCGGGAACGAATGATCAAACACCGGCAGCAAGAAATCCTTGAGACGAGGATAGTGGTTCGAGTGAGTGTCCCAGCCATTTGCGAAGTGGCTGTACGTGTCCCAGAAGACGCTCACGAACTTCCCGCCCGCCTCAATGACCCGTCGCGCGGCGAGCAATGATTGCCCAAATAGGTTCATCCCGTAATTGAGCCGCATCGCTTCCGGCTCCTGGTGAACGTCGAGCGCACGGGCCAGTCCGCTGCTCGTTAACAACTCGTGAGCAGTGTGCTGATGCTGATCGTACCCCGCGACACGAGTGTGCCTTTCCAGATCGCGACGTGTGGCATCGAACTGTTCGAGCAAGGCACGGCGGAGACCGACACGTACGAGCGTGGGGGAGTCGGCCGTCGGTTTCGGTCCGAGTTCAAAGCGGTCCTCAGGACGGATGCCAGCAAAGGGATCGAGCTTTCCAGAGCCTTCCGCGAGGACCGGAACCTCGCGCGTTCCGCGTGCATCAAATGCCGTCCAGAGAGGATCGTATTGCTGCCCAAGAAAGCCCGCATACGGGCCGCCGAGTAACCGAAAGTTGACGTGCGCATAGACGGGAAACGGCAGGGCCACATTGCGAGGAATCGCCGGTCGGGCAAGCGGTTCCCGCTGCGCCGCAAGATAATCCACCACCGAACCGATGAAGGGCCATTCGGTGCGATCGTTCGGATCGGATTCTTTGCGAGGGTTGATCTCCGGAATGCCGGCCAACGCATAGTTCACCGCATGGAACGGCCATTGGTGGGTCATCGATCGCACGATGGTCAATCGGTTGGTGATCTCCGCGAAACGTGGCAACAGCTCGCAGATCGGCGCGCCGGGAATCGCGGAAGGAATAGCGTTCAACTCTCCCTGGACCGCGGGCGCATTGGGTTTCGGATCGAACGTCTCGTGCTGCGGCGGGGCTCCAACGAGATAGACAAGAATGCACGACTTGGCGCGTCCGAAAGAACCGGCCTGCAAACCGGTCGCTTGAGCCGCTTGCAGACGCGAAAAGTCGGCCAAATTCAGACCAAAGAGGCTCAACCCGCCGAGATGCAGCAGGTCACGCCGGGTGACGCCGTCGCACAGCGTCTTGGGATTACCGACGAGTCGGATCATCACAGGTCACCTCGTAGCGTGGTCCACGGTCCTGCTCCAGGCGGGTCTCCCCCAATTGACATTCGACCTGCGACCATCGCCAAGCAATGGCGAGCAGCATAACGCGCACCCGACGCTCGGCAACATCATCCATTCGTTAATCAGGATTGACGGGAGTGCCAAGTCTTCCTGGCTGTCAGTCCTCGATCGCCAGCTTGATCTCGTCGGAGTTCGCTTTCAGTTCAGGGGCGTACATGGCGGAGGCTCGCGTCGGGAGCGCGCTGAACTTGCCCGGCGTTTCGGCACGCAGTCGGTACGAGACCGAATGCTTACCGCGAGCGAGCGCGCGGACGAAGAAAGTGACTCGTTCGTCGCGGAGTTCCATGTAGGCGCCCAGGTCGTTGCCGTTGTAGCCGCTGCGGAGGTCGACTGGCTCGAAGCCAGCGGCTTTCAGGTCTTCGAAGAGCAGATACTCGTAGTCGTTCTTGCTGTCGATCTCGAGTTCCACTTCAACCAAGTCGCCGCTCTTGATTGTGGCGAGATTCGGCAACTCGCTACGTTCGTACTTTTCGACCTTTTGCTTCACCACTTGGCCGCGCGAGCCGGCGACGTCGATCTTCTTGTCCGTCGGCGTGAGCTTGTAGACCTTGCGTTGGACCTTGATCTCCAACCCAGCCTTGGTGATGAAGTCTTCGAGCGTGAAGTTGGTCAGGTAGGCGTTGAAGTAGAGGGGATATTGATTTTCGATTTTTGATTTTTGATTTTCGATTTCCGGTTTCAAATTTGAGATTTCAGATTTGTCTTTCCCGTCTTGTCCCCTGACTCCTGTCCCCTGTCCCCTACCTGCGGCCAACGGCTTCTTCCGCAATTCAATCACGTGTTGCCCGTCAGTCAGGGCTTCGCCTTCGATGACGAACTTGTTGTTGAAGACAAACAGCGTCTCCGGCGTGATCTCGACCGTCTGCTTCAGTTGGCCGTCGATCAGGACTTCGACGTGCAGATTCGGCTGGTCTTCGCCGCTCTGCTTCAGGTATTCGGCCATCGCTTCGATGCAGACGGCGGTGTCGCGGGTGCTGTTCCAGTACGTGGCGTGCTTGCGGTTATTGAGCAGGTACTTCACCAGCCGCGAGGCTCGTTCGTCCTTGGCATCGACGCGAGACAGCAGTTTCAGGTAATAGCCGTTCGCCTCGATGTCGCTGCCGTACCAGTTCCACCACCAGTTATTTTCGGGCAGTTTCAGATAGGCCGTTTGGTTCTCATCGTCTTGGACGAGGAACTGTTCGATGTTCTTCAGGATCATCGCCAGCTTCTCGGCCTGTTGTTGCTTGTGTAGCGCGAGACCGAACAGGGCCTTCGCATAGACCGGCAGCGCGGTGCGGTCGCGATACAGGAACTCCAACATGTCGGCGTTCGCGTGATCCTCATCGACAAGCACCATGTAGACGAAGGCGTCGAGCGCGTCGGCCTTCTCTTTCCATGGATGAGTCTTCGTCGGAGCGTTTTTGAGTTTCTGGATCTCCTCAGCTTCATAGCGTTTGAGCCATTCGATGCCGCGTTCGAGCACGCCAGGCACGATGGCCAGGTCGTTCTCGCGAGCGATCTGCAAGCCGTGAACAACGACCGCCGTCGTGTGCGGGTACGAATGCTCGCCCCAGCCGCTGAACCAGCCCCAGCCACCGTCACCGCACTGCATCTCGGTCAGCCGTTCGAGGCCGTTCTTGACCATCGCGGTCACTTCATCGGTATCGAAGACCGGATTGCGGTCGAAGCGTTGCCATTGCTTCGCTCGTTCCGCGTCGTTGCCGATCTCTTGAGCATTCAGGTTCGTGCGCTTCGCCTGGATCGCCTTCAGGTCGAGATTCATCTTCCGCAGGATACGATGCGTGACGACCGTCGGCAGGAAGCGGTTGAGCGTTTGCTCGGTGCAGCCATACGG
>CAZPUJ010000466.1:0-9834 GCA_964589725.1 uncultured Planctomycetaceae bacterium | reverse complement strand
ATTGTGAAACTGGCCGACATGGGCTTGGCGCGGTCGGTGGACGAGTCGATGGAGACCAACATCACTCGAGCCGGCACGACGGTCGGCACCGTGGACTACATGTCGCCCGAACAGGCTCGCAACAGCAAAGCGGCGGACGCTCGCAGCGATCTCTATTCACTCGGCGCGACGTGGTATCACATGCTCGTCGGGCACCCACCATTCCACGAAGGGAGCATGCTCAACAAGCTGAATGCTCACGCCAGCAAGGCGCGACCCGATGTTCGCGATGGGAACGAATCGGTTCCCGAAAGCATCGCCGAGATGATTAAGCGGCTGATGGCCATCAAGCCCGAAGACCGCTATCAAAGTCCCGCCGACCTGCTGGCGGACTTAGAGAACGAGAACCTCACTCGCGGTCCGTTGTCGGTCAAGGATCTCGCCGCGCTGGCCGAGGATGACGATCACGATCACGACGACAAACCTCCCGAACCGAAGTCCGCCTACAAGAGACCCGCGCCGCAGGAGGCCAAGCAATTGATGGCTGCGACGATGGAAATCCCGGTGCGGCCGATCGAGCCGACACTGACGCCGCAGCGCGGCTTTAATCTGGGTTCAGGCCCGGTCAAAAAACTGCTGATGGGAGCGGTGGTGATCGGCGTGATCGGCTTCCTGGGTTGGATAACGTCTCATTATGGTGGCGCGATTTCGGCTCCGAGTCAGACCGGCGTGAATCCGTTTGATCGTGGAATCGAAGCCGCCTCGACCGTCGCGAGCCCCGCTCGTGGAACTGCTGCGACCGACGGAGTCGCCGGTAATGACAAGAAGTCGACGGGGCCGAAGTCGCTTTCCTCCGATGCGAGGAAGAGTCCGAAGTCGCTGACGCCCGCGGGAGATAGTGGCGCAATGTCAACGACCGGCGAAGCCACGCCGTCTCCCAGCGGCTCGTTGTACTTGCCTCCGATTTCGCCGTTGGGTCGCGACGGCGAAGTCCGATACCTCTCGGAGTGGATCGCGAAGAGCGGTTCGCAAGCACCGGCCGGTCTCTCGACCGTCTTGGTTGGTGGGGGTCCCAATGGCTTGGAACAAGTGCCCACATTAACATTAGACGAAGCGATGCGGCAATTGCCGGAAGCGGGCGGGATTGTGCAACTCGTGACGGACGGGCCGTATTTCTTGGGGCCGATGGAATTGACGAATCGTAAGACGGTCGTCGTGCAAGCGGCGAACGGAGCGCAGCCGGTGGTTGTGTTGGTTGCCGATCCCGATCAGCCGTACGACGCCTTGTTGCAACTGGCCAACGGCGCGCTGACACTCGAAGGACTGCATGTCGTCGTCTTTGCGAGGCAATTCGCGCACAGCGAGCCGCTCACGCTGATCTCAGTGCGGTCGGGAGACCTCGCCGCCGTCCGTTGCACGTTCACATTGATCGGGGCTCGCCCCGGCGGTGGCAAGACGGTCGTGTTTGGCGCGGAAGGGCGAGTTCTTCGCACCAACCCCAAGGAATCGCCATGCGCACGACTGCTGACGCGAGATTGCCTGATCCGTGGACAATCGCTCGGCGCGTTTCGTCTCGATAATACGGCGATTGATTTGATCGCCAGCCGTTGCGTGTTCGCGACCGGCGCGGCACCGGTGTTGAGTCTCACGAATCACGAGCCGCTGGAAGAGGCGACGAGCAGCTCGAAGGCGAATCCCGCCAGCGGCACGAGCAGCGCCAAGAAATCTCCCGCGAGCAAGGGAGGGCTGAAGCCGTCGTCCCCACCGGCTGTGCAAACTCTGGCATCGACCGCCGCGCGGAGTTTGAAGTTCCTCTCTTGCACCGTGCTGGCGACTAGCACGGGGTTCGTATTGGCTCCCGGAGCGAATGTCGACAACCCGCCGGTGACGGAGGTCACGGTGGTCAACTGCGTGTTGTCCGGGGTCGCCGCGCCCCAAGGTTCGCCAGTATTGTTGGCTCTTCCCGGTTGGCAGCAGGCTCTGTTGCCGGGCAAAGGCGAGAGTCCGTATCCGAGCTTGCGATGGGCGATTGAGTCGTCACTCGTTTGTGGCTGGCAGAAGCTGATTCTGGATGAGCCGGGCACGACGAGCGCCGTCCGCAATGGAACCGACTGGAAAAACGTATGGCACAATCAACCGACGCTCGAAGAGTCGCAGTTCCAAACGAGTGTCTGGCCGCAGTCGCCGCCCTCGGACTTCGGAGATTTGTCGCCTCGTGGTTTGGCCGTGACGGCGGAGGTGGGAATCAAGGGGACGGATGGGCAGCCGCCTGGTTGTCCGGTCGCCGACTTCGTCGCCGCGGCCGGATTGGCCCTTGCGCGGGCGGATGCGCTGGCTGATCGCGCGCAATATCCGATCACAGGCTTCGAGCCGTTCGCGATCAACAAGACGCTTCAGGTCGACGCCAACACACAAGACCTCGGCCGCGTGCTGCTGTCGGAGAGTTGGCCGAGTGGCACACTGGTTGTGGTCAGTGGCAGTGGCACCAACGAAATGACGCCGGTCGAGCTGAAAGGTAAGTCGCTGCGCATCGAGTTCAAACAGACCGGCGAAGTTCCTTTGGTGCTCGCCCCGCGCAAAAAAGAAGATGAAGCGATGTTTGTCGTCGAGGGAGGCGCGCTGGAAATTGTTAATGGGAGTTTCCGCTTTCCGAACACTTCACGCGAAGCGGTGCCGAAATACTTCCTGAGCGTGTACGACGGCAACTTCGCATTGCGACGCTGTCAGGTCGTCGGCCAAACACTGGAGGGAAGCAGCAAGTTTACCGGGCTGATCCGCTGGAAACGCTCCGCCGTGGAATCGAAGGATCGGAGTCAACCTGGCGAGCGGAATTCCGGGCTGATCGTCGACAGTGCTTTGCTGACGTCGGGCCAACTGTGCGAGGCCGACTTGCGGAATCGCACATTGTTGCTCCGCAACAGCCTCTTCGCGTCCGTCGGTGAACTGTTCGATCTAAACATTCAGGGCTTTGATTCGCGGATCGGCGCGACGCTGGACGCGCGCTGGTGTACGTTCGGAGCCGGCGGAAAGTACGTCTTCAACGTCCGCGGCACGAAGGAAGCGGAGAAGACCACTCGGCCCCTGAACGTGTTCATGGAGAACTCCGTGGTTTTGTCTTTGACCGAACTGTCCGGCGCGACCGGTTCGCCCGTGTTGCTCTCGTGCCGCGAGCACGTGCTGTCGAATCACCAACTAGCCTGGTGGGATCAGGTGAATGGCTACGCCGCGCCGTGGTCGCAAATCGTTCGCCCGGCCGACTCGCCACCGAAGGGACCACAATCGTTCGACGCGGATTGGAAGCCATTGTGGGGCGCGGAGCGAATCGAGCGGCCGTTGACGACGAACGGCGGCGTGCGGCTCAAAGCGAAGCTGCCGCATCGTTCGAAGGTCGGTGCGTCTGATTTCACGCTCGCCAGCGATTGTCCCGCCACGACCTGGGGACCGAACCAAACCAGTCTGGGTGTCGATTTCGCTCGCTGGGACGATTCGGCCGGTCCCTCGCCGAAACGTGGTTCGACGTCGAAGACCGATGTGCCAAAGACCTCGCCAAAGAAAACGGACACTCCTCAAAGCGGCACGAAATCCACGAAGTCCGCGAAGCCGAATTTCTAAGTCACATTCGCAGGCTCCCTCAAGAAATGGTCGCTTCCGCCGACGCCTTTCAGCTCGCCGTCAAACACTTTCAGAGTGGCAACGTGGCCCAGGCTCAACGCCGCTTGCAGGAGATCGTCAAGGAGACGCCGCAGCATGCGGAAGCGTGGCACTTGTCGGGCCTGATCGAGTTTCAAAAAGGGAACTTCACGGACGCGGTCAAGCACTTTCATCGAGCCGTGAAGTTGAATGAACGTTCGGCCAAGTACCTGACGAATTTGGGTAGCGCCTGGAACGCGCTGAGCGATTTTCGCGAGGCCATCGAGTGCTTCGAAAAGGCGATCGCCGTCGACTCGCACTGTTCCGAGGCACGCACGTATCTGGGCATCATCCACTTGCAAAAGCAGCATCTGGATCAAGCCGAAGCCTGCCTGCAAGAAGCCTTGATCGACAATCCTCAGTCCGTGCAAGCGCTGCTCAATTTGGGCAACGTTTACCGCGAGCGCGGCCAACTCGACAAAGCGGCTGAACAGTACGAGCGAGCGTTGTCGGTCGACGTGGATTACCCCGAGGCGCTCTTGAATCTTGGCGAGGTGCTGTTCGAGCAAGGATCATTTGAACCCGCGGCCAAGTACTTGCGACGAGTCGTCGTGCTGCGTCCGCGCGCCGCCGAGATGCATCTCAAGCTGGCTGTGGCTTTGCGCCGGTTGTCGGAACACGCGAAAGCCGCAGGAGCGTACGAAAAGGCTCTCGGTCTCCGAGCCAGATTGTTCGACGCTTGGTTGGGGCTCGGGCAATCCAACCAGGAACTTGGCCGCTGGCAAGACGCCGAAAACTCGTTCCAAAACGCACTGGCTCTGAAGCCCAAGTCCGCGGAAGCCCATTCAGGACTCGGCCAGTCCTTGCGCCAATTGGGTAAGCTGACCGAAGCGGAGGAGCATCTGAATCAAGCCGCGGAATTGACGTCCGAGTCTCAGGCGAATGGAACTTGAGCCACTGGTTGTGAATGTTGCCGCGAGAGGAATTTTTCTCCGCTCGGCTGTATATGACACTAACCCGAAGTGTGAGCGAGGGGCTGCGGGCCCCGAGCCTCGCTGACGCTTCGGGTTAGTATGTGAGATCGACGGGATGTTTCAAATCGGGCCGCTCACAGAATATCTCAGCTCCGTTCGTTGGCTCGATGAACGCGAACGGCGTCTCGCAAGTTGCCGCCGCAACGAGCGAAGAAATCGGCGGCCGGTTCGAGCGTCGCGGCGAGGCCGACTTCTTGGCAGCGAACGCTGACTTGCTCGCGAACCTGAAGGATGTCCAGCGATGTTGGAATGGCGACTTCCAATTCCATCGAGAACGTTTGGTCGCGGTCGCAACGCTCGGCATAGAGGTTGTGGATGTCGATGCCCAGCTCGGACAGCTTGCTCGACAACAATCGCAGCATACCCGGCTTGTCGGAACCACGAACGGTCAGCACGTAGCGCGCGGTCGACGTGGCCGCAGCGTGGGCGGTCCCTTCGCCGTCGGGCTCAGTCACACGCACTTCGACAGCGTACGGGCGGCACAGGTCGCGGATGTGGTCGGAGACGATTGCATCCGTGCGTCCGTCGGGAAAGTCTGCTGTCAACAGGATCGAGCAAAACGGCGGCATGACTGAGATGTTGGCTTCCCACAAGTTGCCACGCAGTTCATCTAGCGCCGTGGTCACCGCGGCCAAAATGCCCACCCGGTTTGCTCCCGTCAGCGAGATGATGTAGCGTCTGGACATGCTTCGGCTTTCAGTAGCAAAGGGTTTTCGCGGGGAACGTCGGAAATGACCTCGATGGCACGTGTCGTTTCACTGCTGATCTTAACGACTCTGATCGTTTTTTTGGGAATCACATTCTTCCAGATCGTCGCTCCATTCTTGCTGCCGCTGTTTCTGGCGGGAGTCACCGCCGTCTGGTGCCAGCCGCTCTACAATTACTATTTGAAGCGAACGAAACAGCGCAGGCGGTGGGCTGCGGCCGGGGCGACGGCCACGGTGTTCTTGATCCTGTTCGTGCCGTTGGCGATCGGCGTGTTCTCGGCCGCGATGCAGTTGATGGAGTTCACGCAGACAACGCTCAAAGGGAAATCGATGTCAACGGCCGTGCAAAAACTTCAGCATCAGGATCTCACGAAGCCGGAGATTCAGGACAAAGTCCGCAAGACAGCGGAGAAAGTGCTCGACTACGTGCATCCCCTCCCCGGCGAGGACGTGACGAAAGAGGATCGCGAGCGGGTGATCGCCGAGCGTCAACAAATGCTCGAAGAACTGGAGCAGCAGTTGTCGAAGGCATCCGAGGACGCGGGACAGCAACTGCACGACCTGGCGATGAAGAGTTTGGGTCTCGCGGCCAGTGGCGGCTGGGGGCTGACGACCAAAACGTTCGGCATGCTGGGTGCTGTCGTCGGCGGCTTGATCGGGCTGACGATGTTCTTGATCGCGTTGTACTACTTTCTCTGCGACGGCTCGACGTTGTTGACGGCGACGGAGAAGCTGATCCCGGTGCAAGTCGATTACCAACGGCAGTTGATTCACGAGTTCAATCGAGTCGTGCAGGCCGTCGTCTCGGCGACGATGTTCTCGTCGATCGCTCAAGGAGCCGCGACGGCGATTGCCCTGTTCATCGTGGGCTTTCACAGCATCTTCTTGCTCTTCGTGGTCTCGACCTTCGCGTCGCTGATCCCGATCGCCGGCACATGGATGGTGTGGGGGCCGTGCGCGGTGTGGCTGGCGTATCAAGGGAGTTGGTGGTCGGCGATCTTTCTGGCCGTGGTCGGTATCGCCGTCATCGGCACCATGGACAACGTCATTAAAGCCTATGTCCTGCAAAGCGACACCAGCCTGCACCCGCTGTTGGCGTTCGTGAGTGTCTTTGGCGGCATGCAGGTCATGGGGCTATGGGGCATCTTCGTCGGCCCAATTGTCGCTTGCTGCCTGCACGCGCTGGTCAAGATCTTCAACACGGAATTGGGCGAATTCTCGCGGGCCAAGTTCGGACACGCCAGCGGCGGAGCGGGAGGCTCACTTCCGGTGAGTCCCCCGGCTGAACCACAGACGGCGGATGCCGCCACGGCTACGCCTGGAATGCCAAGCAGCGGGTGATATGCTCACGCCCTTCGTGAGGCAGGTTTTCCAACCTGCCCGTAATCGCGATGGACTTCGACAGCTTGGAATACCTGCCCCACTAATACCTGCCCCACCAAGTGAGGACATCCATGAAACGCTTCTTGGCTCTGTGTTTCGTCGCCGCGGCGACAACTTCATGTCTCTTGGGCCAAGCCGCCCTCGCCGATCAGCGTGACGAGCGGTTGGATATCTACTTCATCGACGTCGAAGGCGGGGCCGCGACGTTGCTGGTGACCCCGGCCGGCGAGTCGATGCTGATCGATTCTGGCTATCCAGACAACGGCGGGCGAGATCGCGACCGCATCTTGAAAGTCCTGCGCGACGCCGCGAAGCTTGATCACCTGGATCACGCGGCCGTGTCGCACTGGCACCTGGATCATTACGGTAATCACGCGGCGTTGGCCTCGCAGATCAAGATCAACAACTTCTGGGACCGAGGCATCCCGGAAAAGCTCGCCGAGGACAATGATTTCGCGAAGCGGATGGTCGATTACCGAGCGGCCTCGCAGAACAAATCGAAGGGACTGAAAGCCGGCGATTCGTTGCCGCTGAAATCGGGGCCGACGCCGTTGTCGATGAAAGTCGTGACTGCCAGTCGCGACGTTATTGCGAACACGGGCGCGCCGAACCCGTTCGCGGCCGAGGACAAGCCCGATCCCGACGATCCGACCGACAACTCGGCGAGCCTCAGCTTCTTGACGAAGTTCGGCAAGTTCTCGTTCTTGTGCTGCGGCGACCTGACGTGGAACATCGAAGCCAAGCTGATGATGCCGAACAATCCGCTCGGTCAAGTCGAGCTGTTCATGGTCACGCATCACGGCCTGGGTGTGAGCAACAATCCGGTGCTTGTGCTGGCGATCGATCCGCGTATCTGTGTGATGTGTAACGGTCCCACCAAGGGCTGCGACGCGCGCACGAATGCGACGCTGCGCCGAATCAAGTCGGTGCAGGCGATCTACCAACTGCACCGCAATGTGAAACTGAAAGCCGACGAGCAAACGCCCATCGAGTTCATCGCCAACGACGCTGAAACCGCTGATTGCAAGGGCGTGTTCGTCAAGGTCTCGGTCGCTCCGGACGGCGGCAGCTACACGGTTCAGATCGGAGCCGACGGGAAGCCGAAGACGTACAAAACGCGATGACGTACAAAACTCGATAGAGTCTTGAAGCGCGCCGTGTGCGCAATTTGTCCCCTCTCCCCCGCCGCGGGGGAGAGGGTTAGGGTGAGGGGGCCGAGCGTTCCACCGGCCCATGAACCCCCTCACCCCGGCCCTCTCCCCCGATGCGGGGGAGAGGGAGCAAGGTTGCGGGCGATTGTCGTGTTGGGAATAAGGGACCATCTCGCCATGACCATGATCACGACTCAGGACAACAGCATTTCACCCCTCACTGCGGTCGAAACTCCAAGCGTCGATTCATCACGTCATTCGGCTGCGGAAGCGGCGTCGAATGTCACGTCCGAAACGACACCACTCGCTCCGGAAGCGGACTCGCTTCCCGAGCGCAGCGTCGTTCGCAGTTGGCTCTGGCTGCGAGACCACGATCAAATGTTTGTGGCGGTGAGTATCGCCGTTTTATTGGTCATCGTCGGTGCGAACTGGGTCAAGCTGAGCGGCTGGGGAGCGGTGCCGCTGGAAGTCGATCGGCTGCCGGCTCGGCGGTTTGATTTTCGGATCGACATCAACAAGGCCAGTTGGGTTGAGTGGTCTCAGATCGAGGAGATCGGAGAGGCCACGGCTCGCAAAATCAGCGAAGACCGCGAGGCGAAGGGCCCGTTTCGAAACGCGTCGGATCTACTGCGTGTCAAAGGGATCGGGCCGAAGACGCTGGAACGGATGCGGCCGTTTTTGAAAGACGACGAAGAAACCAAGTGATCTCGTGTGCCACGGGCGTTCCGGCCGTCCGCGGGTTTGGGCGAGATTGAATCTTCGCGGCGGCTTGATAGACTCCTCGCCTTCATGGAATCGATGTCGAACAGAATTCGCGTGTAGGAAGAGGAAATGTCTCTGACGAAAGAACGCAAGACCGAGTTGATTCGAGGTTATGCCCGCGCGGAGGCCGACACTGGCTCTCCGGAAGTCCAGATTGCGATGTTGACGGAACGGATCAACGGATTGACGGACCACTTCAAGTCGCATGTCAAAGACCATGCGGGCCGTCGTGGGTTGTTGATGCTCGTCAGTCGCCGTCGTCGTCTGCTGGATTATCTCAAGCGGGCCGACTCGGACCGCTATCAATCGATTCTGCAAAAGCTCGATCTGCGTAAGTAGCCCACCGCCTCGGCGACAACGTTGTTTTTCAAGCTCTGGTCCACAGAACGCTTGAGCCTGCGCAGTGGATTGACGCAACGCAACGACGCTCGCCGGAGATCGGCCATTGGCTTAGAGGGACGCCACTGTCGTTGTGGCGTCAAGCATTCACTGTCTTGGATTAGGAAAACAACGTGAAAGTTACTGCCGAACGCGAGATTGGTGGGCGGATTCTCAAACTGGAAACGGGCGAATTGGCGAAGCAGGCCGGCGGCGCGGTGATCGTGAAATACGGCGAGACGTGGGTCTTTGTCGCTTCGGTCAGCGGCCCACCGCGATCGGTTGATCAAGACTTTTTTCCACTCACCGTGGACTATCGAGAACGATTTGCGGCTGCCGGAAAATTTCCCGGCGGGTTCATGAAGCGCGAAAGCCGCCCAACCACGCGCGAGATTCTGGCCGCTCGACTGACCGACCGCCCGATTCGGCCGCTGTTCCCGGAAGGGTACATTGACGAAGTGCAGGTCATGGCGAATGTGCTGTCAGTCGACGGCGAGACTGACCCGGACGTGCTGTCGATCGTTGGTGCGAGTGCGGCTCTGATGCTGGCCCCCGTGCCGTTCCAAGGTCCGATCGGAGCCGTGCGCATTGGTTTGGTCGACAACCAGTTCGTGGTCATGCCGACGCTTGAACAAACCAAAGTCAGCAAGCTCGACTTGATCGTGGCCGGCAACAAAAGTTCGGTGTTGATGATCGAAGGCTTCGGCGATCAATTGCCGGAGGACCTGATGCTGGAAGCGATCCTGCTGGCTCAAAAGGAAATCGCCAAGATTTGCGAGCTGCAAGAAGAACTGATCGCGAAGGTCGGCA
>CAZPUJ010000465.1:0-7690 GCA_964589725.1 uncultured Planctomycetaceae bacterium | reverse complement strand
CGCGAGAAATGCCAAAGTGACAGAGTTGGCCCAAGATGGCTTCTGGATCTTGTGATGCCGAAACCCCTTGGCTCCTTGACACCTAAGTTGCGGCACAATACAAACTTGCCCACGTTCGACTGAGCGAAATCGGCCTGCAATTAAGTCTGTGACAGCGAAAGGAACTCATGGCCAAGAAACCGCTTCCGAAAAAAACTCGGAAACTGGCTGTGGTGGCGGCGAAGAGTTCGCGCCCGGCAAGAAAGTCTTCCGCCTCGTTTGAGGCGGAACTGAAGCGGCTCGATCGAGAGATTCTAAGGCTCATCAATCGTCGAGCAGGACTGACGACCGATCTGATTCAGTCGCAACCAGATTTGAAACGGGCACTCTTTAGTCCATTGGCCGATGACACGCTGTTTGGGGTCTTAGAAGCCGCGAATCACGGACCGCTCCCCACGACTGCCGTTCGTGGTGTCTTTCGTCAGATACTGAGTGCCGCACGTCGCGATGTCCGAGTGACACGAGTTGCATACCTAGGTCCAGCCTACAGTTACACTCACTTGGCGGCGCTTGAACGATTTGGTGAATCGGCTGATCTCGTACCGGTGAGCACGATCGCGGCTGTTTTCGAGGAAGTGAATCGAGGACACGCCGATTACGGCATCGTCCCGATTGAGAACAGCACGGACGGCCGGATCGTTGACACTTTGGACATGTTTACACGGTTGCCGTTGCGTATTTGCGGCGAACTCCAAATCGCAATTCACCACAACCTGCTCGCTCGTTGCCCGCGCGGAGAAGTCACAGAAATCTATAGTAAACCTCAGGCGCTGTCGCAATGCCGCGAGTGGCTCAGCAAGAACATGCCTCAGGCTCGACTGCTGGAGGTCACGAGCACGTCCACGGCGGCACAGTTGGCTCGGGACAAACCGGGAGCGGCGGCCGTCGCCAGTCAACGCGCAGCGACTGAGTACGATCTCAACGTCGTTGCCGAATCGATCCAGGACAATAAGAACAATGTGACACGATTCGCCGTGATCGGCGACGACGTGACCAAGCCGACTGGTAAGGATCGCACGGCGCTGTTGTTGCAGATTCCTCACAAGCCGGGATCGCTCGCGGATGCGTTGGGAGCTTTCAAGCGGAACAAGATCAATCTGACGTGGATTGAATCGTTTCCCCTGCGCGGGCCTGAGTCTGGGTATCTGTTCTTCTTGGACTTCGAGGGTCATGCCCAGGATCCCAGGATCAAGCGGACGCTGTCGGATATCGAACGGACTGCCGTCCGTTTGGAGGTTCTCGGTTCGTATCCACGGAGCGAACCGTTGAACTAATGGCTGTCGGCCATCATCATTCGCGCTTTGCGTCGCTGCCCTGAAGGCTTGCTCGACGGCTCGTCACAGATGACGAACAGGACCAATACTGACGCAGCCGTCTTTGTCTTTCACGAGGTCGAAGTTCATGCGTCGAATTTTGGTCGCCGGCAACTGGAAGATGAATCTGTTGCTCGGCCCAGGCACGACACTGAGCCAGACACTGGCGGCGAAGTACACACAGTCCTCGGTCGACATCTTGGTCTGTCCGGCGTTTCCGTACTTAAGTGCTGTCGGTACAGTCATCCGAGGTTCGGCTGTTGAATTGGTCGCACAGAATCTTTACTTCGAGGCTCCGGGTGCGTTCACCGGGGAAGTTTCCGGCGAGATGCTTCGCGACGTGGGATGCGCGTGGGTGCTCGTTGGCCACAGTGAGCGACGCCAAGTTTTCGGCGAGCGCGACGAACTGATTAATAAGAAAGTGGCCGCCGCATTCAAACATGGTTTGAAGGTGATCCTTTGTGTTGGCGAATTGCTTGCGGAACGGCAGGGTGGTCGGACTGAGGCGGTACTCGAACGACAAATGGCCGGACTCGCTCAAGTTCCTGCCGAGCAAATGGCCAATGCAGTCATCGCCTATGAGCCAGTCTGGGCCATCGGAACGGGAGTCACAGCGTCGAACGAACAAGCTCAACAGTCGCACGCGTTTCTACGAGGTCAGTTAAAGTCGCATTTCGGTGAGTCGATCGCACAGATGACACGTATTCTGTACGGCGGCAGCGTCAAACCCGATAATGCGCTAGACTTGATCGAGCAACCCGACGTCGACGGCGCGTTGGTGGGTGGCGCGAGTCTGAAGGCCGATTCGTTCATTGCGATTATTGAGGCCGCAATTCAGGCAACAAGCCGCAAAGGGTCAGCGAACTTGCCGCGTCAATGACGACTCGGAGCCGAGTGAGGAATTCAAATGCCCGTATTTATGATGATTTTGCTCATGTTCGTCAGCATTCTGCTGATTCTGGTCATTCTGTTGCAGCGTGGTCGCGGTGGCGGGCTCGTCGGTGCTTTGAGCGGCCTCGGCGGTCAGAGCGCTTTCGGCACGAAAGCCGGTGACACGTTCACGCGGATTACGATTGGCATTGCCGCTGTGTGGGTTCTGCTGGCGGGAATCTCTGGCTGGGTGCTGCGATCACACACCGTGAAATTCAAAGGGAATGCACCGCCTGAGATTGGGAGCCTGACGAAGGATGCCGGTGCCGGCGTGACTGACAACGCAAACGAGACTGGTGCCAAAGGAACGGATTCGAACAAGACCACCGAGTCAGATGGCGATTCCGCGGCGGAGAAGAGTTCGAAAGAAGCGGATCCCGATGCCGCCGCAAACACATCGAGCAACGCCAAATCCGGCAAGTCCGCTGGCGCATCAAAGTCACCAGCGAAGAACGAATCCGAAGCCGACCCTTCTGCCCCGGTGAAAGACCCTGATTCCGCAGAGAAACCCGGCGATCCGAAATAGGCGTTTGGCGATCAATCGTTTAAAAATGGTGGCGCTCACTTCAGGCGAGTTCCGCAGGTTCGTGATTGGGAAACAGCAAAAGGAATCGTCGTGCTACTGAGCATGACTGGCTTTGGAAGCTCGAAAGGGCAAAACGAGCGACTAAACGTCGCCGTGGAAGTCCGCGCCGTTAACAATCGTTATCTGAAAGTGAATTCGAAATTTCCCGACGCTTACGCGGCACTGGAAGGGGAGATTGAACGAGTCGTGCGCGAGCATATCGCTCGAGGCAGCGTCACAGTGGTCTTTGACGTTCGCACTGTCGCTGGCAGCGCGGCTCTGCGGTTCAACTCGGATGTGTTGGGTGACTATTGGGAGCAGATCAAGGATCTTTCGCGACAGCTCAGCGTCGTTCCGCCGGCTGATTTTTCCAGCCTGGTGTCGCTTCCGGGAGTCATCGCCGAACATGGTCAAGAAGCCCTCGATGCCGACGTTGACTGGCCGTTTCTCCGAGAGTTCCTCAATCAAGCCTTGCGCAAGCTGCATGAGTTCCGCGAGCGAGAGGGCCGCTCGATGCGCGACGACTTGCTTCAGAACGGTCGTGTTATCTCCACACAGTTGGAAGAGGTCAGTCGAGGGGCACCGGAAGTCGTGCGTGCCTATCGCGACAAATTGCTGGAACGAGTGCGCGAGTTGTTGAAAGGTTCGAATGCCACGATCAACGAGTCCGATCTGATTCGCGAGGTGAGCCTGTTCGCCGACCGCTGCGACATCAATGAGGAGATCACGCGGCTGCGGTGTCATTTGGAGCAATATGAGGTGTTTCTGAATGACTCCGCGTCGCAAGGCCGCAAGCTCGACTTCCTGAGCCAGGAAATGTTTCGTGAGGTCAACACGATCGGATCGAAGGCCAATAATGTCTCGCTGGCGAAATGCGTTGTGGAGATGAAGTCCGCCGTCGAGCGAATCCGGGAAGTCTTGCAGAACGTGGAGTAGCGGTCGGTGGTCGAATCAAGTTCGTCAACATCACCTGTTCGCGAATCGTCGCGGAGCGGATCAAAACCCGCCGCGAACGGTTGGCGAATCGTCGTGTTGTCTGGCCCTAGCGGCAGCGGGAAGTCGACGATCGTGAATCGGCTCGCGGCGCAACGAGACGTGAAGCTGATCAAGGCCATCTCCGCGACCACGCGCCCGCCGCGACAGCAAGAAAGGAACGGCGACGACTACTATTTTCTGTCGCACGACGAATTCCGACGGCGCCGCGAGGCAGGCGAATTCGTCGAGTGTTTCGAGGTTCACGGCTCCGGCAATTGGTACGGAACGCTGAAGTCCGAGTTGCAACGAGCTCATGATGTCGGCGGCTGGGCCATGTTGGAAATCGACGTTCAAGGAGCCCTGTCCGTCGTCGCTCAACACCCCGAGGCCCTCACGATTTTCATCCGCACTCCCTCCGAAACCGATTTCGAACGTCGGCTGCGGGAACGGGGCACTGAATCCGAGGAAGTCATTCAACAGCGGTTGCAGACCGCCCGACGTGAACTGGAGCTGGCGAATCGTTACCGTTACCAGGTCGTCAACGACGACGTGGACAAGGCGGTCGCCGATATTGTGAAAATTCTCAAAGGCTTGGAGGACGAGTGACATGCTTGATGTGTTCAAAGACGAAGCGATCGTGAATAAACTCGGTGGCCGCTTCAAACTGACGTCGCTGATACAAAAACGGCTGGTCGCGCTGAATCGCGGGGCGCGGCCGCTGGTCGAAATGAACACCAAGAACCACATGGAAATCGTGGTCGCGGAGATTTTGCAGGACAAGATATTCCTCGACACCTCTGGCAATATGGCCGTCACCAGAGACCGTGGCCCGGTTGCCGAAGGCAAAAAGAAAAAAGACGCCGGAATCGATTTGGACAGCTTGAAGTAAGTTAGTAGTCTCGTCTTTTCGCGGACCTGATTCGCGGAAGTGGGCACTACGAACGGAGTCACCCCGATGGACACTCGACGCGAGATCGTTCTGGGAGTGACCGGCGGCATCGCGGTGTACAAGACGGCCGACCTGTGCAGCAAGTTGGTGCAGGCCGGCCACGGCGTCACGGTCGTGATGACGGCCGCCGCCGAGAAGTTCATCGGGGCAACGACCTTCGAGGCTCTGACCGGACGGCAGGTGTCTCGAGATCTCTTCGCGCCGCAAGAACATTTTCAGGGCGAACACATTGGCCTTGCACGCCGCGCCGAGTTAGTCGTCGTCGCGCCGGCCTCGGCGGATTTCCTGGCAAAGCTCGCACACGGGCTGGCGGATGATTTGCTCTCAACGCTTGCGCTGGCCACGACGGCGCCGATCGCGCTTGCTCCGGCGATGAACTGTGAGATGTGGAGCAAGCCCGCCGTGCAAAGAAACGTCGCGCAGCTCAGAGCCGACGGTTTTCGTTTCATCGAACCTGGCAGCGGCTGGTTGAGCTGCGGCCAGACCGGTCCCGGCCGCATGGCCGAGCCATCGGAAATCATCCACGCGATTGAGTCTTTGCTGAAGTGAGCTGGCAGGGAAATGGTGTTAGCGCAAAGGCAAATGTGTCAGGGCGTCATGCGGTCTTCGAGCTATTCGACGGCGGTCCGCCCAGGTAACGGTGCATCAGCGAGTCGACGATCCGGGCAAAGGAGGCCGGATTTGAAAACTCGGTATGGTCCAGCGGTTGCGTATTGCGACGTTGGGCAAGGCGCGCCACTCCGTCCAGGTGCTTGGCCCAGAGATCGGCGACAGAGAGGCCCTCGTAGGTGCGCACAAAAATTCGTTGTTTGGGCATCGACGACGCCCCCTCGATATCGTTGGTCACCAGCGTGCTGCCGTCGCGAAAATACGTTTGGAATTCGTGGGCTCCCCGTGAAAAGTCGAGCAAGACCCCGTCGCTGTTGAAGGCGAAACTGTTCGAAGTCATGCGGCGTTCATACAGCGCGATCGCGGAAGTGACACCGGCGTAATTGCGGGAGATCGTTTCGCCAAATTTCTCGGACGCTGAATCGCAGACCCACGAGAATCCCAACTCCGCCATCTGCCGATCCTTTTCGGATATCTCGTCCGCCGTCACGTGCTCGAGCGCAAAGATCGGTGCGTGGAAGTAACGAGATACCTTGCCGTCAAAGATCAGTCTGTCGGAGCGTGGGACCAACCTGGCCCGTTGCGCGCGCTCGATCATCTCTTGGAGATGCGCCGCTCGAGTATCCGCCTCTCCGTCGTCAGCGTCTACTTCGTTCTTTGTCGAGGCCGATTCTTTGAACAGCGAGTCGATTTCCGCGGCCAATTCTGCGCGTCGCCGCTCGGCGCCTTCCACGTCCCAAATGCCGCGACGGAGAAACATCGTCACGAACTTGCACCGAACCACCGCGTGCCGCGCCGCCTCTGGTTTGATCTTCCCCTCGCGAATGCGGGGTTTCTGGCCGGTTGCATTGTGGTAGGCCTCGCGGATGCGCTGTTCTTCGAACGCGTTGGCGATCGGGATCGACTTCTTGCCCAGCGTCAGGTCCAACACTTCAAGCGCCTCGCTCACCACCTTCGTCTCCAGGTGCGGATGCGCCGCGGTGAGTCGGAAGCCGCCGCTATGGATCACGCCGCGATACCGGTGACAACCATCGCGCGTCCCGGCAACCGAGTGCGTCAGTTCTAGTTCAACGCCGTCAGCGAGCGTCCCGAGCGCCTGAACCAGGGAGTGCTGAGCCAGTTCCTTACGATCCTCAACGTCGAGCCAATACGGAATTGGGTTGAATGCGATCGTGCAAGTCGAGCCATCGCGCTCGACCTCGATCCCGCGGCTGCGGAATTTGGTCCAGGCTTCGGCCAGCTCGAATTCGCCGGTTGGAAAGCGGAGCGAAATCATCACCGGGCCGTCGTCGGCGTCGCAGTAATGCGACAATTGCATCAGATGCACAACCTTGGCCAACGTCAGGTCGATTGACTCCGGAGTCACGGGCACCGGTTCACGCCCCGCCGTCAAGAAGCACACCGCGGCTATTTGTTCTCGGCTCTGGAATCGGCTCCAATCGACGAAGCGCTCCATCTCCTCTGCGTCATCCGTATCGAGCAAACTCTCATCACACCAACCGACCACACCCAAGAGCGACAGGAACCGTGGCAGGTTCCCCAGGTCCGACTCCTGTTCTCGCTTGGTCAATGGCCCCACGGTCAGCAACTGCACTACGGCGTGGCGATCGAAGGGGACGCCGCGCCCCACCAACTCGTCGGCAATCTGCTCCGCGTGGGCATAAAACGCCATCCGCTGGGCCGCCAATGCCGACAATCCCTCCATCCGCCGCAGTACGCCTGCTGGGAATGTCACGCCATAGTCAAGATACTCTTGCCACGGCTTCTTAGCCGCGGCCTCGACCTCGCGTCGCTTTTGATCCGCCTCAGCCGCGTCTTCATCCCAAAGGAACTGCAATTCGGGGTCGTCGCGGTCGATGCCCGCAACGGCGTCGGGGGCGTGCTCAGGAAAGTCGGGGTCTTCCTCCTCGTCCAGCTCGCCGACGATGCGATCCCAGTCGGTACGTTCCACATTGCAAAAGAAATGGACGCCACGAAACAATTCGCGGCCGCCGCCGGCGACGGTAAGCATCCAAAGGATGCCGTCCGACGTGGTGGTGCGAAGCGAAGCGCCCGGCAGACAGACCAACGCCTGATCAATCTCCCCGGCGCCGACCTGCCACACACTCGCATACGCCCATTGCCAATTGCCGCTCGAACCAAAGCGAAACGGTTGACACGCAGGCTGACCGGATTCTGCCGGGAGAAGTGAAGTTAGCACCTGATGAAACTCATCGGCGCCAACATCACGTGCGGCAATCACGTGAACACGTTCTGACATGAGCGAGGGCTCCTTGATCGTCGAGTACAAACCAGTACTCGCACTGATGA
>CAZPUJ010000464.1:0-4484 GCA_964589725.1 uncultured Planctomycetaceae bacterium | reverse complement strand
TACCTCTTCGCCTCTCGGTGCTCCTTGCGGGAGACCAATTGGTACTGAAGAGTTCGAGTGAAGATTTCCGAACAGGCGCGGACCCGCTCGGGTAGGATTAGATTTCATCCAGTCCCTTCCTTCTGAAATCGCACCGTTTATTAAAGACTGAGCCAACAACACCTGCGGCTCACGCGCAGCCCGACAATCGCGAATGGCTCGCGACGCGACTGTTGTTTGAGAAGCAATTCGGTTCGGCCGATGACGTCGCGAAACTGCGTCAGCAGTTGCTCGACGCCCGCAGCAGCGACGGCGGTTGGGGATGGGAAAAGGGCGTCCCCAGCGATTCGCTGACGACCGGCCTGGTGATCTACGTCCTGGCGAAAGTCCAAAGCGGCGATGACTCGGCCGTCTTTCGAGACGCCCGTAAGTTCCTGCTCACGTCGCATCAACCAGACGGTTCGTGGCTCACGCCGTCCAAGAACATCACAAAGTCCACCGAACCGGAACGCCTGAAAGCTCGCGACGAAATCTATCACTACTGGGGAACCGCCTGGGCCGCGATCGGACTCCTGGAAACACTCGGCAAGTCCGGCCCGTGAGTCATCAACGTCGCCATCACCGCTCCGCGTGATGAGCCGAATTGCCAAACGACGCCAACCGCGCGTTCGGCTCGTCACGCGGAGTTGGCGATAGGACGAAAGGAGGAGTGACTCCCGCGGGTGGCACAGCTTGCATCAAGCTGTGTGCGCAGCATTAGAAACCTGCGTTTGACATTCAATTGCCATAACGGCCTCAACCTTGGAATCAGCGTCCACTCCAAGTTTCTTGTGCCTGCGGCACCCAGCTTCTGCGAAGCTGGGCCACCATCGACGAAGCTCGCAAGGAACTGCCGCAAGTTCTCGCTGAAGTCGAGGCGGGGGCCGAGGTCATCATCGCGCGCGGAGAGAAGCCGATCGCGCGTTTGGTGCGGATCGCAGACTTGCCGGATCGGCGACAGCCGAAAGTGGGTGAGCTGCGCCGTGCTCCGTTTCAGATTCCCGATGAAACATTCGCGCCGCTCACGGACGACGAACTCAAGGAATGGGGGCTGTGAGACTGCTGCTCGATACGTGCGTTTTTCTGTGGTAGACCACGGAGCCATCGCGGTTGTCTCAGGCGGCGACGGTTGCACTAGATGACGAGCCAAACGAATTGTTTCTCAGCGATGTCAGCATTTGGGAAATCACTCTGAAGCACAAAGCCGGCAAGCTACCGCTGCCCGAAGTGCCACGTCGCTGGATTCCCGACGAGTTGCAATTTCACGGCATCCAATCGGTCCCGATTGTCTCGGAAGCGATCTTCCTGGCGAGTGAGCTTCCGGGCGATCACCGCGATCCCTTTGACCGGCTCATCGGAGCACATGCTGAGTTCGGATCGTTCAAACTCGTTTCACTCGATGACGCCTTCAAGACTCTGGGAATCGATGGCCTCTGGTAGTTCTGGTCCGCGAGTCTCAGAACTCGCATCATCCACGAAGCCAATTGTCGGACGAAGTTCCAAAGCACAAGAGAAATCCAGTCGCTCAGCGCGTGGCCTAACCTTGTCGCAACCGGGCCTTCAACAATCGCAGCAACATTTCGGTCCTCTGAAATTGTTCGAGCTCCTCATGCTCGTCGTCTGACAATCCCTCGGCACGGTGTTTTGCGATCAGTTCCGCGAAGCGAGTCTCGACCTCCTCGGAAGGCCGAAATGCCAATACCTCGTCGCGAGCGGGACGGGGCGCCAACATGTCAGCGACCTCATCCAGGTAAATCACTCGATCCAGAACGGCAGACATGTGACACCTCGTGGCGACGGCGACAAACAGATTCTCACATCCGTCTTTCACTGCACCGTCCGACGTCGCCTGGTACATAGGCCATCGAGCTGTTTCCAATCGTCATGTGCTCGCAGAGCCTTGAGCACTTGCCAGACTGGCTCGAAGGCCGATTGCGAGAGGACGTGGTCGGCGTCTTCGGACTCGTCGATGAAAACCGGAATCACAATGGTGCCGAGCTGCTTGCCGGCGGCTTTGCGGATCACTCGGCCGACCGCCTGGATGATGTCCACCATCGACCGCTTGGGGTCAATGAACGCCACGCCGTCGAGTACCGGAACATCAACCCCGTCGCCCAGGCAGGCGCAGTTGGAGAGGATGCCGCGCGTGTCCTCCGGCAGGTTTTCTAATCCTTTCAGTCCGCCGAAGGTGGATGGCTCGTCGACCGGCGGGTGTGTGACCGGAGATGTGTTTCGTCCAAACTTTTCCCGAAGGCCGGGCCGACCGCGTCAGGTGCGGGATCACTCCCGGCAAGGAATCTCGCCGTGTGGCATCGACGAACCGTGGGGCCTTCTCCATCGACGAGTGGAACGTGATGAGTTTTCGTAGGTCGTATTTCCGCATCGCCTTGGCCAAGCCGATCTGTGCGGCCAGTCCGCCGCGGCGGAGGCGTCGGTGCTAAGGCCCTCGGCCGTGCGGACCAAGCGAGCTTCCTTGGCCCACGCTTTCGCTTCGCGGACGGTGTCCAACACCCGTAGCGCGGCCGAGCCGCAAAAATTCGCGCAGCCCGCAACAACTTTCGTTGTTAACGGTTTAACGGTGTAGGATGGGCACTCTTGCCCGTCAGCCTTGAAGGCGGAAAGCCGGACGGGCAAGAGTGCCCATCCTCCATCGCGGTACGACAACTCCTGCCGATCGCGTGTCGATTGAATCGCGGAGTCCGCATTGCTCTGCAATCCCGATTCGTCAGAACAGACGACGAGCGTGTCGGAATCCTCCACTGAGTGGTGAGTGGCGGCCCCACTCGTAAAGGTTCTGCTGCACCAGCGCGAGCGACGGAAGTTGCTCATTGCACGCCATTGCTCAATAATCCCCGACTGAGCGGCGGAAGCCTGCTCGCGGAGTTTTTTTAATGCTGTTGAGCGCGACTCAGTGGATGCTGCTGGGCAGTGCCCCCGCGGAAACGCGGCAGGCTTGGGAGATTGATCTTCCCAGCACAACGACAACCTGGCTGTTGTGGCTGGCGCTGATTGCGGTTGGCGTCACGTTCGTCGTCGGACTGTGCCTGCGCGACTCGCGCGACCTGCATCCGTTTTGGAAGGTCTGGCTGCTCGTTCTGCGATTGGCGATGTGGGCCGGAGTGCTCGCGATCGCGGTTAACCCGCAGGAGCGCACGCAGACGACCTCGTTCCGTCCATCACGGGTCGCCGTTGCCATCGATACTTCGCTGTCGATGCAGTTGCCGGAGAAGTCTCCCGACGAAGTCAGTGGCTCAGCAACATCGGACGCAAACGGCGTCAACGCCAGCACTCGGCGATCACGAGCGGATGCTGTTCGCCAGTTGCTGGAAGGCTCACCGCTGATCGCCGAGTTGCGACAGCATCATGACGTGACGGTGTTCACGCTTGACTCGACGCTGGCCGGACCACATTGGCAGTTTCGCACCAGCGACCCGCGCGCGGCTAGCAGTCGCAAGGCGACAGACGCCGCCGAGAAGTCGAGCGGCAACGCGACGAAAAACGCTTTCAGCGGCGAAATAGTAATAGGGAAAAAGCCGACCGAGCTTTCTTGGGAAGAGATCCTCAAGCCGCGCGGCGTGGAAACCCGACTCGGCGAAACACTGCTCGACTTGCTGCGACAAATCAGCGGCAAGTCACTCTCCGGGATCATCGTGATCTCAGACGGAGCAGCTAACGCAGGAGTCGACGCTTCGGCGGTGGCCTCGATGGCGGCACAAACGAGGACGCGGTTGTTGACGGTCGGTGTTGGCAGCACACAGCCGCCGGTGAACTTGACGATCGTGAACGTGCAAGCTCCGACGGATGCGCATCTCGGAGATCCGTTCGAGATCACCGCTTTCATCCAGGCGGAGGGGCTCAACGGAAGGAACGCGCACGTCGAGCTGCTCTCTCGGCCTGAGGGCGAAACCGCCGAGGCGAACCTGATCGAGAGTCGCGAGATCCTGCTCGGCGACGACGGCGTGCCGCAGGAAGTGAGGTTTCAACAGAATCCGGTGACGGCGAGCGCGGTCGAATATCTCTTGCGCGCGAAGCCGGCGACGAAGATCAGCGAGCTGAGCGACGCTGACAACGAACGTCGCAAGACAATCCGCGTCACAGACCGCAAGACGAAAGTCTTGCTCTTCGCCGGCGGGCCAATGCGAGATTACGTGTTCGTGCGAAACATGCTCTTCCGGCACACGGCCATTGAGTTGGACATCGTCTTGCAGACGGCCGACGCCGGCACGGCGGTTAGCCAGGAATCGCAACGGTTGCTGTATGACTTCCCAAAGTCGCGGGAAGAGCTGTTTCCGTATGACGTGATCATCGCTTTCGACCCAGACTGGCGCAAGGTCACTCCCGAGCAGCAATCGACTCTGCGTGAATGGGTGTTTTCACAGTCCGGCGGCTTAATTTTGGTCGCGGGCGACGTCTACACGTCTTCGCTGGCGAGCGGCGGCGAGGAGGTCAAGGCGTTGCAGGAACTC
>CAZPUJ010000463.1:0-2923 GCA_964589725.1 uncultured Planctomycetaceae bacterium | reverse complement strand
GTCGTTGAAGGGATCGTCAGCGGTCGGCGCGAGATCGAGGGCAAGCCGATGCTGCAACTCGCCATGCCCATCGAGCAAGGCAACAGCGGCGGGCCGTTGGTCGATCGCGCGGGGCGAGTGCTGGGCATCGTCAGCCTCAAGTCGCTCGTGACGAGCAATCTCGGCTTCGCAGTCGCTGTCAATTCGCTCAAGCCGCTGCTTTCGAAGCCGAACCCCATTCCGATGGCGCGCTGGCTGACGATCGGAGCACTAAATCCTCGCGAGTGGACTTCACTGTTCGGCTCTCGCTGGCGACAGCGTGCGGGTCGCATCGCGGTCGAAGGACTTGGCCAAGGTTTCGGCGGACGATCGCTCTGCCTCTCGAAACAGACTCCGCCAGAGCGGCCGTTTGAGGTGGCCGTGAACGTGAAGTTCTCACCCGAAGACGGAGCGGCGGGGCTCGTGTTTCATGCCGACGGCAACGAAAAGCATTACGGGTTTTATCCCAGCAGCGGCGGTCTGCGACTGAGCCGTTTCGATGGGCCGGACGTGTTTCAGTGGCAAGTACTGAAGGAAGTCCGCAGCCAGCAATATCGCCCGAACGAATGGAACGAAATCAAAGTTCGCGTCGAGAAGGACCGCATCCGTTGCTTTGTAAACGGTGAACAAGTGATCGAATCGAACGACGACCGCTTCACCAACGGGCAAATCGGCCTCGCCAAGTTCCGTCACACCGAGGCCGAATTTCGTGGGTTCCGTTTCGCCACGGAGATCCCCTCGCAGCGCCCGACGCCCGAAGCGACGCGGCGCATCGGTGAACTCGTCAAAGATCTCTCGCCGCAACAAGCGCCGGGACTCAAACTGCTCGGCCGCCTGGCGCCGGAAGGCTCAGCCGCCAGTACCGTGTTGCGCGAGCGCGCTCGCGAGCTAGAACAACAAGCCGAGCGACTGCGACAGCTCGCGTTCGACGTCCACGCCAAGAAAGTGCAAGCCGAGCTGAACAAGCTGACGTCCGTCGACGACGAGAAGCTGGATTTGCTCGCCGCAGCGTTGTGGATCGCGGCGCTCGACAACGAAGAGTTGGATGTCGAGGAGTACCGTCGTACGTTCGACCAGTTGGCCGCGGACCTCGCGAAGTCGCTGCCAGCTGATGCCGATGATGCCGCGAAGCTCGCCGCTCTGAAGAAGTTCTTTTTCGAGGAACTCGGCTTTCACGGCGGTCGCACCAGCTATTACAGCCGCTCGAACAACCACCTCAACGAAGTCATCGACGACCGCGAGGGAATGCCGATCACGCTGTCGATCCTGTACATCGAGTTCGGCCGCCGCATCGGGCTGAACCTTGTCGGTGTCGGGCTGCCACGCCACTTCGTTGTGCGGCATGAACCGAAAGAAGGCGAGCCGCAAATCATCGACGTCTTCGAAGGTGGCGAATCACTCTCCCGGCAACAGGCCGAAGAGCAAGTTTTTAAGAACACTGGCAGACCGGCGCGCGACGAACACTTCGTCACGGCCAAGAAGCGCGACATCTTGATTCGCGTGCTCAGTAATCTGCTGCACCGTGCTCAGGAGGAAAAGGAGGCCGAGGCGATGTATCGCTACTGCGACACGATCCTGACGCTCGATCCTGATTCCGCCGAACAACGTGCGATGCGATTCGAAATCGCTGCGTTCACAAAGCACGTCGAACAAGCTCTGTCCGACGCCGAGTGGCTGCTCGACAAGAAGCCCGAAGGCATCAACCTGCAACGAGTCGAAGCGGTCCGCGATCAGTTGACAAAGTAACCCCAACCCCACCGAGGTTGCCTCGGTGGTTCCAAGCTTCTGCACTACTCCCGCTGGACCACTTCCATTGAGTAGTGCAAAGTCCAGCAAGCCACCGAGGCAAGCTCGGTGGGGTGAACTTCATGACGCCATGCCCGCCAATCTCACCCCGCAGTACCAACGTCTGGAAGAGCGATACCGCCGCGCTCACACAGCTTCGGAGCGAGTGGAACTGTTGGAGCAAATGCTCGCGACGATCCCCAAGCACAAGGGGACGGAGAAACTTCAAGCGGACCTTAAGACCAAGCTGAAGGAGTTGAAGGCCGAGGTTCACGCCGAAGCGTCAACTCCCAAACGGGGTAAGACGTTTCACTTTCCCAGGCAAGGCAGCGGGCAAGTCATCATCGTCGGTGCACCGAACGCCGGCAAAAGCCGCATCTTGAAAGAGCTGACGAAAGCCGAACCGGAAGTCGCGCCGTACCCGTTCGCCACGCGCGAGCCGATGCCCGGCATGATGGCTTGGCAAGACGTCCACGTACAGTTGATCGACACGCCACCAATCACTGACGTGCATTTCGAGCCATATTTACTCAACTTAGTCCGCCCGGCCGATCTGGCCGTGCTGGCCTTCGATGGTTCGTCGGACGACGCCCCCGAACAGACCGCCGAAGTCTTGAAGCAGTTTTCCTCGCGCAAGACGCCGCTCGCCGATGTCACTGGCTTTCATGAAGAAGACTTCTCGATCGTCAACATCAAGACGCTGCTCGTCGCGACGCGCGGAAGCGATCCCGCCTGCGACGACCGCTTGGCGTTCTTTCGCGAGATGACGCAGACGAACTTTCCGACTCTGAAAATCGATCTCGATGAAGCCGACACACGCGCGCAACTTCGCGACATGATCTATCAAGCGCTGGACGTGATCCGCGTCTACACCAAGAAGCCGGGCAAGCCGGCGGATTATTCGTCGCCGTTCACGATCAAAGTCGGCGGCACTGTCGAAGACTTGGCTGCCGTGATCCATCGCGACTTAGTCGAGAGCGTGAAGTTCGCGAAGGTCTGGGGCAGCAGTGCTCACGACGGCCAATCGGTGGGGCGCGAGCATGTGCTCCACGACAAAGACTTGGTGGAACTACATGCCTGAAATCCTTCTGGTTCCCTCTCCCCCGCATCGGGGGAGAGG
>CAZPUJ010000462.1:0-14715 GCA_964589725.1 uncultured Planctomycetaceae bacterium | reverse complement strand
CCGCGAAGCCGGGTGTTTCACACATCGGACACACCAAGCGTTTGGTCTTGCCTTTTGCCGGCCGCGGCAACAATAGAATCGCACGCGCGGCCGCAGCCATGTCGACACCAAACGGATCGTCATCGTCCGCTTCCACGTCTTTGTTCTTGGCAACAGTACTCTTAGCAACAGTGGCGTGTGTGGGACTGTTGGTCGGTGCAGCGGCAGGACTGGGCGTTGTCGCGGCCGGGGACAAACCACCCGATTTGACAAAGGAGGGCCTCGGAGGAATGGATTTCCCCGGCTTTCCGCCCCCCTTCATCGAAGCGCCACAAAATGGACACTCCTCGGCGTCGTCGTCGAGCACCGATTGTTTGCAACTCGGACAAGTCGGAAGCATGAGCCCTCTCACTGGCCAGATTGAGCCTGGCGGTCGATACGGCGACCACCAATTCAGCGTTTGCCGCCACCGTACATGCCGCCGCCGGAGCCGCTTCGGCCTCCTTGTTGCGTCCGCTGTTGTAGCTGCTGCTGAGCTTGCAAGGCGGCGCCCTGGTTGGCGAGCGCCATCATTTGGGAACGAATGCCATTCAACTCGCCCTCGGCTTGATCGAGGTTTTGCTTGGCAATTTTCAGAGCGTCGCGAGTCCGTTGGAAGCCGACCTTCGCCGACGAAAGTCGCTGATCGTTCTCGACCGCGTCTTTCCTTTTCTTCGCTTGAGCGGCGATCTCCGCCACGGCCTCTTTCATCTTTTCCTTAACCGCCTTGGCCTCGGAGTTGTCGGCCATCGCGACATCTTCGATGGTTCTCAGCTTCTTTTCGGCGTCGGAGACTTTTTTAGCCAAAACCCGGCGAGTCTCCTGCGGCACACCAGTGCCGCTGTTGGCCTTTTGCTCGGACAATGCCAATTCGTGCGCTTTCCTCGCGGTCTGATAGTCGTCCTTGTCTTTCATCAATTGTTCGACAACCGTCTGGCGGACGTCGGCCAACTCCTTGCGCAGCTCGTCAGTCTTTTCGCGAGCCGCTTTGAACTCCGGCAAGTTCTTCGCCTCGTCTTCGGCGAACTTTTTTGCTTGAGTCAACTCCTTCATGTTCTGTTTATGTTCGGCATTGGCCTTTTGATACTCGCTGCGAACGTCGTCCGCTTTTTCGCCGGCTTCACTCAGAACCCTCTGGCCCTGCTGCAATTGTTGGTTGATCTGCTGTATCGCCTGCTGCATCGCCTGTTGGTTTTGCGTGCCACCGCCCGCACCGACTTGTATGCCGCCGGACTGACCGCCGCGACCTTGAGCCCACGCGGCCTCGTTGCCCAGCCCCAGCATCAATCCCAACGCCAATGCCAACTTCCAAACCTGCGACGTCATCATGGGACATCCTCAACAAAAGACAGGGGAGTTCCGTCATCTCCTGCCATTGAGAGATTAGAGTCTTCGGTCGTCAATTTTGCGCGCCCTGCGCGCAATTGGTCCCCTCTCCCCCGCTGCGGGGGAGAGGGGGCGGAGCGCTCCACTGGCTCATGAACCCCCTCACCCCAGCCCTCTCCCCCGATGCGGGGGAGAGGGAGCAAGGTTGCGGGCGAAGCCCACGTTGCGATTCTAGCGTCGAGTCATCTCGCTTCGACAGAGAAAACCGACCCCGACATCGTGCTAGTGTATTAAGCGATCACTCGGATGATCGAACAAGAAATCTCCACTCAAGCTTGAACTAAGAAGAACATGTTGGCGGACTATTTGTCCTTGTCCCGAATCTGCTCGTGACACTTGTTGCAGGCTTCGTTGGCGGCGGTGAAGTGCTCGCTGGCTTTGGCGGTGTCTTTCGCGCGAACAGCTTTAGCCACTTCCAACATCTCGTGGCGATACTTGGCAGAGAGTTCCTTCCACAGTGGCAACTGAGCTTGATCTTTGACCTCGTGAGTGTCGACTTCCATGGCCAACGCCAGCACAGCCAGCACGGTCGCGTCGCGAGCGGTCTCCTCCGGCTTCTGCAGCCGGCGCAGTCCGCGACGGAGAGTGGACGAACGGCCGTTGATCTCTTCCATCATGCGGCCAAGACCGGACAGTTTGTTCCACTCGTGCTCGGCCTTCGAGGTACCAGCCGATTTTCCGGAATGCGCGTCCTTCAACGGAGCGAACGCCTTGCTGGCTTCCTCGAAGGTCTTGGCTTGTCGCACGGCGATCGCCGCGTCACGGACGTCGGCGGCATGGAACTTGGCCTTCGAGCGATCCGGATGCTCGACAATTGCCTGCGCCATGCAGGCCACGACTCCCGCCGCTTGAGGCACTTCCTTTTTCTCACTCGTCTTCGCATAGCTATCCGCGCTGGCAAGTTGTCCTTCGAGCAGCGTCATTTTCGCGGCGATTTCTGCGGCGAGGTCGTCGACGCTCGCGATTTCGGCAATCTTTTGTGGAGCTTCGCCCATGGCCGGGATCAAGCAACCAGCAAATGCGGCGAGAAGAGTTGAAACGCGAATGAGTTGACGCATTACTGTCGTCTCCAATGTGGTGATGTCGGGGACATTCTGGAAGTCACCAATCCGTCGGTCAAGTTGGCCGAATCAAACTGTCGTCGAAGTAATTGATCGCCATGCCGCCGTCGATGACCAAGCCCTGAGCGTTGATGCCGGACGATCGCGGGCTGAGCAGAAACGCGACGGCGTTCGCAACTTCTTCGGTTTGAACGGCTCGTTTGCGGAGCGTGGCTTTTTCGGCATGCAGATAGCTGTCGACGTAACCGGGGATGCCGGCGGACGCCGATGTCTTCAGCAAGCCGGGGCAGACCGCATTGAATCGGATGTTCGAGAACTTCGAGAACGACTTCGCCAAGAAACAGACCGACGAATCGAGTGCCGCTTTGACCGGAGCCATGTAGCCGTAATTCTCGGCGGCCATGCGAGTCGTCGAGATCGAGATCGTCACAACACTGCCGGCCTCTTTGTCGAGCAGCTCGCGAAACGCATTCGCCAGCGCGATGAACGAGAAGCACGAAACGTCGACCGCCTGCAAGAACGCTCGCCGCGGAGTCTCATGAAACGGCAGCCACCCGGCCGAATAATCGGCGAACGCGATCGAATGCACCAGGCCATGAATCGGCCCGTGCTGCGACGCGATCTCGTCCCGAACTCGCTCGATCTGGTCCTGATGCTCAACATCGCAGACATGGATCGGAGTGATGCCAATCAGTTTGCGGATTTGTTCGCGCCGCTCGTCGCTGCGGACGACGTGAATGACTTTCGCCCCAGCCTCAGCCAGCACGTTTCCGACGTGCGCGGCGACGCTCTTTCGGTTCGCCATCCCGAAGACGACGATACGGCGGTCGGTGAGGTTTAGGAAGTCCATGACAGGGGACAGGGGGCAGGGGGACAGGAGTCGCATCATCTGCCCCCTGTCTCCTCTTTCACGGCTTGAGATTTACGTACAGCTTCACGTTACGCGTCGCTCGGCCGCCGGCGACGATATCGATGCGGCCGTCGCCGGTCAGGTCGGCGCAGATCAGGTCTTCGGTCGCCATGCCGCCGTCGTCGATCGTGTGCTTGGTCCACTTAGTCGCAGTCGCGTCATCGGCTCTGTAGACGAAGACGCCGGGGCCTTTGATCGGTCCGGGGCCGGGATCACTGAAGCCGAGCACGATCTCGTCGCCACCATCGCCGTCGAGGTCGCAAGTCCAGAGCGCGTGACCGCGATTCAGAGTCGCGTCGATGACGTGCCGAGGCCACAAGCCATCGGCCGTTTTCTCGCCCGCTTTCGGCTCGACGTATACGGCACAGGCTTGGCCGTGCATCGGCTCAACGGTGACGATAAATCGCAGGCCGTTCGTCAGTTTGCCGACTTTGATTTCGCCGGCTCCCTTGGCCTCTGGTTTTTCGCCGCTCGCACCGTTACCGAGCTTATTCACGGTCCAGTTAAATATCTTGAGGGCACTGCTTTGAATGACAATCGTCCTGATTAAATGCACTCCCTCCTGACTGGAAGTCACCGTGTCATCGATGCCGTCGCCGTTCCAATCGAGATGCCAGTGGTTGTGCATGCGGTTCATCGACGCATTCATCACCTGCGACGGCCACGGATCTGTCTTCGGTATTGGCGGGATCGAGAACGCCAGCAACCGCGCCCCGTCCCCTTGCGACTTGTTGAGCGGCGAAACGACCAACTGCGGCCGCTGCTCGCCAGCGACGTTGGCAAACCTCATGCGATGCGTCCAAGGCTCGTGGCCGATCAGATGCACATGCCACTTTTCGTCGAGCGACGCTCCGCGCGACAGCCAGACGAGTTGGCCGGTGTTCTTGCCCGACCAGCCGGCGCCCACTGCGAAGTCGATCTTCCCGTCCTGGTCGATGTCCAGCGGCGCGATGCAGACGTTATCGCGTTCGGTCTGATCTTCGATGATGACTCGCCGCTTCCAATCGGGAGCCTGATACCACAGCACGCGGTTCTCACTGACCGCGACGACGTCTTGCTTGCCATCGCCGTCGACATCGGCCAACGTCACTGCGTAACAAACTTTGCCGACGTCGGGATCGAGGATTATCGCTGCAAACTTCGGCATCTCCGCCGCGTTGACGGACGTGACGAAAAAAAACCAAATGGCCGCAATCGTCCAACTTTCCGCCGACGCTCGTATCATGGCGCTGCCTCCAACTGAGACTGTCGATCAAGATCAAACACAATGACGAATTCAAGGGCGCAACGCAACAAGCCCACGGCTGGCTAGTTCGTCGTTTTGGGTAATCTGTAGCCCCGGCCCTTGTGGCCGGTTTGATTTGAATTCATCGAAAAAAAAGGCGAGAGTCTCATCACTCAGGCCACAAGGGCCTGGGCTACAGGTTCCGTAGTTTCAAGAATTAGCCAGCCGTGGCAACGAGCCCCATTGCTCTCTGACCCCTGACCCCTGACCCCTGACCTCTGACCTCTGACCTCTGACCTCTGACCTCTGTTCTCTGACCTCTGTTCTCTGACCTCTGACGCCTATTATGTTCTCGTGGCTTCGACATCGCCGTCGACGACGCTGGCTGGCCGGACCGTTTCCGGTGGCGTGGCGTGACAATCTTAATCGGCATGTCAAACAAGCACGCCGACTGCCGCTCGATGTCGCCGCCAAGTGGCAACAGCGGACTCAGGTTTTCGTCCACGCGACGACGTGGGAAGGTTGTCGCGGTTTCGAGATCACCGACGAAGTGCGAGTCACGATCGCCGGACATGCTTGTTTGCTGGCGCTGGGCTTTGAGGACGAGTGGTTCGACTCGGTCCGGCACGTGCTGGTGCATCCGACTCCGTATCAAGGCCGGCGAGCGCCGATCGGCGTGGACGGCGTCGATTACTCACACGGCGATTGGTTGAAACAGATCGAAGACGACATTGAGGACGAGCATCTGGGCGAAGCGTGGACCAGCGGCGGAACTGCCGGGATCCACACAGTGATTCTGGTTTGGAGCGAGATTCCGACGGCCGAGCATATCACTCCGCCGGGGCAAAACGTGGTCTTGCACGAATTCGCACACGTGCTGCACGAGCGAGCAACTCCGTGGTTCTCGACCGCTCGCGACGAGCGCGGCGAGCCGTGGCTGGAGGCCCTGGCCGCCGAATTTGCTCGCCAAGTTCGCGACTCCGACCGCGCCCGCCGCACGCTATTGGACGACTACGCCGCCGAAAGTCCCGAGGAATTCTTCTGCGTGGCGACGGAGTCCTTCTACGAACGTCCGGAGCGAATGCAGTCGCAGTGCCCAACGCTGTACGCGTTGCTGCGGCAGTTCTACCGCCTCGATCCGGCCGCCTGGCGTTCGTAGTCCTGTCAAACTTTGCGGGTTGTCCGAGTTGTTCGGCGTTTGTCGGTTGCTCGTGTTGTGCTCAACGCACCTGATCGGACGGTCCTGCCAATCGAGACGGTTTGCCCAACGCAGCGGTCCTGCCGAGCAAGACTAGAACTGTCGTGTTTGCCGATTTTGACCGCCGATAGACAGCATGCTAATCGCGACATTGGGCAAAATCGTCACAGCCCATTTTCCGAGTCAGTTGGGTCAAATCCGAATGACCCATTCACGTCGGACATTCGCCACGGAGGGCAAGTCATGCAGTTGTGGAATTGGCTGTACAACCTGAATTCGCGAGATCGGAAAAGTCAACGTCACCGGAAAAATCCGAATGCACTCGCCCAGCGGCTGGAAGAACGGACGCTGCCGTCCGTCTCCGTACTGTTGATCGGCGGGACGGAACTGAACATCTCGTCCGACGACGGCGACAGCATTCAACTGGGTGTGATCGGTGGCAACGTGTTGATCCAAACGGCGGCGCCGGGCGAGTTGCTCGCACCAAACCTGAGCATCGGCAGCGTGCCCGCAGCCAACCTGCAGTCCATCATCATCACTGGCGGTGATCAGGAGAACACAATTGACCTGAGCCGTGTTCTGGCGATCGACTATCTCACCCTGGCGAGCATCTCGGTGCGCGGTGGTCACGGCGATGACACGCTGATCGGCAGCCCCGATATCGCCAACCAGATATTCGGCGAAGACGGCGACGACACAATCACCGGCGGCGACGGCAATGACACGCTCGACGGCACGGACGGCGGAGATTCGATCACGGGCGGCGCGGGGAACGACAGTATCCTTGGCGGTGACGGCGCGGACGCGATCTCCGCAGACGGCGGCAACGACACGATCCTCTCCGGCAGCGGAGCCGACACGATCAGCACTGGTGACGGCGACGACAGCGTCTTCGCCGGCAACGGTGAAGACTCGATTCTCGGCGAGGCCGGCAATGACACGCTCAATGGCGACGGCGGCACCGACAGCGTGGACGGCGGAGACGGAGACGACTCGATTCTGGGCGGCGAGTCCAATGACACGTTGCAGGGCGGGCTAGGTGCGGACTTCGTTAACGGACAGTCTGGCAATGACTTGGTGTTTGGTGATTTAGCCGTGACCACGACGAGTGTGACTGCCTTTTCCACAAACTTTGACAGCGGCGTGCCGGCAGAGCTTTCAGGCACAACGACCGTCGCTCCCGTTCAAGGGTACGTTGGCATCGGAACGGGAACGAATGTCTTTGGCGGGAATCTGCTGGAAAACGCCACCGGGGGGACGTTTGCCAATCCTGGCTCGATCCCACAGACGTCCACGACATTGACTCTGACGAACCTCCCAAACCACACCAGCATCGACATCAATTTCTTGCTGGCGATTATCAATAGTTGGACCAGTCTCTCCAGTGCTCCTGACGTATTTAACGTTCGAGTTGATGGCGTATTGGTGTTTAGTTCTACTTTTGACAACATCACCCCGCCATCGACTCCAGCCTATGTTGCACCACCTGGCGGTCAGCTAACGCCGCGCCCCTTTACGGACTTGGGATTTCCAACGACTTCTTCACCATTCGACAGTGCGTGGGATATGGGATTCGAGCCGCAGCTCCACAACATTCCGCACATCGCGAGCACTTTGACGATCGATTTCTTTGCCAACGGCGCCGGCTTCCAAGGTGGAACAGATGAATCATGGGGGATCGATCATCTCGAGGTGATTCTGAACGGGGTTCCGATCCCCAATCCGATCGCCAACGATACGCTGCACGGCGGGAATGGCCACGACACGCTCGATGGAGGCGTCGGCAACGATCTGATCAATGGCGGCCTGGACAACGACATCGCGCTCGGGAATGTCGGTGACGACACGATGTATGGCGGCAGTGGCAGGGACAGTCTGCTTGGTGACGGTCCCGACCTGATGAGCACCGAAACCGGCAACGATGTGATTCAGGGACAGGGTGGCAACGACACGGTCATAGGCGGTCGCGGGACGGACACGTTGAACGGCGGACAGGGATCCGATTTGGTGAGCAGCAGTTTCCTGGTGCCACTGACACCGCCGCCGTCACCACCGCCGCCAGCACCACCGCCACCGCCGCCCCCCGCCGCGCCGTCGAATTTTGAACCGGCCGTTTGCACGACCGTCGGAACTCCGGTGGGCGCCTTTTTCACAACGCTAACAAACGGTACAGGGGATTTCTCCCTGGAGATTGACCTCGACGCGACCGGCGAGTTCGCGTTTCAGACCTTATATGACCCCGCCGGCGCGATGCGACCTGCTGATCCCGTTTTTGTCGAACAACACGAAGTCTCCGTGAACGGCAGTGCGTTTACAAACATCGGTTTCAACTCCACCACGAGTTCCTTCACGTCCACGGGAACTGAAGCCAACAGCAGCTTCACACGCGATGGTTTGAATTATGTGTTGTGTCAGACGGTCGCCCCGTTGTTTGCCACGAGTGGGTCGACCATGGGAACCGTGCTCGCGCAGACCTACACGGTCGCGAACCTCGGAACCGCGAGCGTGCAGCTCGGCTTTCAGCGATACGAACATATGCACCTTGATAACCCGGGCAGTGGGAACTTTTTCAATGGATTCGACGACGGCGGTGGACGGCTCGTTCTCGCAGGAGGGACCGAAGTCCTGTTCGAGACCAGTGAGTCGGGTGCTCCGACCCAGGTCGTCGATTTCGTGGGCGTCACGGGAATCGGCGGCGACGAATCCGCTCCTGACCGCTTCCTGGTCGACGATGTCGGGACTAGCTTCGGCTTGCCGACGTTGCCGGACACGGTGACCAACGACGCAAACGGGGATGGGTTTATCGATGCCGGCAACGACGGCCACTACGAAGAAGTGCTCCGCAACTTCTTCACGATTGATCCCGGCGAAACCATCACGTACACAACCCACACGGTTTTCGGCTCGGGTGCTCCCGCGAACATCGGCGACGGGTCCATCACGTCCAATACTGCACCCCTGGCGGCCAACGATACAGTCACAGTCGTGGGCGGATTTCCGATCACGTTTGATGTGGTGTCAAACGACAGTGATGCCGACGGTGCGCTTGACTTCACTTCGATCCTCATCGCCACAAATCCGACAAACGGGACCGTCGTCAGCCTGAACAACGGATTGTTGACCTACACGCCGAATGCAGGCTTCAGCGGCACGGACTCGTTCACCTACACGATTGCTGACAACAACGGGGTTCCCAGCAACGCGGCTACTGTGACGATCACCGTCTTCGGAGCCGATGGGGAAAACGACGTCCTGATGGGAGGGATTGATGACGACACGCTCGTCGGTGCTTTCGGTAACGACACGCTTAATGGCCAAGCCGGCAATGACTCGCTGCGCGGAGGCGAAGGGAACGACTTGATCAACGGCGGTGCCGGCCTTGACACGCTGGAGGGCGAAGCTGGCAACGACACGCTCAACGGTCAGGGCGGCAACGACTCGCTCAATGGCGGTGACGGAGACGACATGTTGATCTGGCAGGGAGCGGCCAATGGAAACGACACGGTCGCCGGTGGCGCCAGTGGCTTTGACACCGCGCAGATTAACGGCGATGGTTCCAACAACTCGTTCATCGTTTCCGCGAGCAACGGACTGTTGAAGGTCAGCGAAGGAGTCGGCAGCGTTTTGATCGACCCGGACATTCGCTATGTCAACGTCAACGGCGTCAATGGCAACGATACGATCACCGTGTCAGCCAGCCTGAGAGGCGTGCGGGCCACCAAGGTGACGATTAATGGTGATGCCGGCGACGACTTGCTCATCGCACTCGGCAGTCAGCTTGGCTCTGTGCGACTGGAACTGAATGGCGGTACCGGCAACGACTCCCTGTCCGGCAGCCTCGACAATGACACACTCCGCGGCGGCGACGGCAACGACAACCTTGTGGCCGGACCGGGCAACGACCTACTCGACGGTGGAGCGGGTGACGACGTGCTCCGAGGCCAGGATGGAAACGATCGTCTCGACGGTGGCGACGGAACCGATTTGCTGGTCGGAGACGCTGGCGACGACATCGCCAACGGCGGTGCCGGCAACGACACGGCCAACGGCGGCGACGGCAACGACACGCTGCGCGGCGACGACGGAAACGATGTCCTCAACGGCAACGTCGGCAACGACTCGCTCGAAGGTTCCGTGGGCCAAGATATCCTGTTCGGTGGAGTCGGTAATGACACACTCGATGGCGGACACAACGACGACACGCTGAACGGTCAAGCCGGCAACGACAAGATCCGTGGCGATCATGGCGACGACTCGATTGTCGGCGGCGACGGTGATAACACCATCAACGGCGGCGACGGCAACGACACCATCTCTAGCGGAACCGGCATCGATTTCATCAACGGCAGTGACGGCGATGACGCGATCAATTCTGATGGCGGTGACGACATCATCGTGGGAGGCGACGGCAACGACACCCTGGCGGGCGGCGAAGGACACGACATCGTGATGGGCAACGATGGCAAGGACACGGTCAACGGCCAAGGTGGCACCGACATCGTCGCTGGCGGCCAAGGAGTCGACGTCGTCGTGGATCCCGTCGCCGAGATCAATGAAGGGTTCGCACTCTCCGCCGTGATCCTGACAGTATTGGACGCCCTATAGGATGATCGAGCCTCATGCCCTTCAGCGATCCCTCTCGGTAACGCGGGTTACGCCCGCAACCTCGTTCCCTCTCCCCCGCATCGGGGGAGAGGGCTGGGGTGAGGGGGTTCATAGGCCGGTGAAGCGCTCCGCCCCCTCTCCCTAACCCTCTCCCCCGCGGCGGGGGAGAGGGGACCAATTGCGCGCACGGCGCGCATCATTGACGACCGAGGACTCTAACCCTCTCCCCGAAGGGGCAGGGGAACAGGACAAGACACATCGCAGTTCGAGCGTGGAGTGTTTTTCAACAGTCGAACGCTTCTCAACGTCTCAACCGCGCTTGCGATGTCCGCTGGCAGCGGCGCGTCGAATGCGAGTGGCTCCCACGTAATCGGATGCCGAAACTCCAAGTGCGCAGCGTGCAACGCATGCCGCCCCACGAGGGTCTGCTCGCAAGAGATCCCCGCCTCGGCTTCGTCGTCTGCGACAGCTAACACACCGCTTTGCATCCTCGCGCTTCCGTCCGGAGTCTTCTTAATCCAACCGAAGGGACCGTAGAACTCGTCATCGACGACGGGATGTCCGATGTCCGCGAAGTGAACTCGGATTTGATGATGTCGTCCCGTGACGGGACGGGCCTCAACCAACGTGTGAGCGGCAAAGCGTTCGAGTACTCGAAACTCCGTGCGTGCGGAGCGTGCCTCGCGTGCGTCGAGCTTGGCGGTCATCAAACAGCTATCGGGATCGGGTGTCAGGCCGATGGGACGATCAAGCACTCCGGCATCGAATCGAACAAGGCCCTCGACCAGCGCGAGGTAATGCTTCATGACGCGTCGCCGCATGAACGCTTCCGTCAGCAGCGCGTGTGAGAGATGTTCTTTGGAAACAACCATCAAACCGCTGGTCAACCGGTCCAAGCGATGCACGATGCCCGGCCGCAGCAAGCCGCGCCACTTCGTTTGCTGATCCAGATGATGCTGGATCACGTTGGCCAGCGAGCTCGTCGCGTAGTCTCCCGCCGGGTGAGCGATTTGTCCGGCGGGCTTGCTGACGATCATCAGCCACGGATCTTCGTACAGGACTTCGAGCGGCCCGGGCGTCGGCGGCAGCAACCTGTCAGGTGGTTCGATCAGCCGAACGAAAACTCGTTGGCCGCGATAAACGCGATCGTCGTTGTCGGCCGGGACATCATTGATCCGCACCTGTCCCGCGCGCACGATCCGCTGCAAGCGATACGTCGAATAGTTGCGAAAATGCCGCACCAAAAACGTGTCGATCCGCTTGCCGGTCAGGAACGGCTCGACTATCAACTCAGCGGCAAAAGGTTCAGACATGGGAAACAGACGGAATTCGGAAGCGGGGAAAGTGGAATGAAGCGCCCTTGCTGCCGACGAGCACAACAATCCTGATTCTGACACCTTGCCACGGCAAAGTCGCGTTCCGGCGGGATGGGAAATCTGGTACATCCCTCGATCAGTCGCGCCGCTGGCACAGTACAGGGATGTTGCGAATGTCGTTGTTCAGCCTCTCGATGCCGCATCAAAATGCCGGCCACTCCGCGGATATTGCATCAGTGATGGCTGAGTCTGCGTTCCCCGTGTCCGGCTTGAGAACTCGCGGGTTACTGGGACGTTATCGCATCCTGGCCGAAATCCTGGCGATGTTTGTCATCGGCTTCACGCTGACGCGCTTCGGTTTCGTGTTCGCGTTCGCCGACTGGCGTCATTTGAGCGTGTGGGACTGGCTGCGGCTGGGCATGACCGGGCTGCGATTTGATTTGCTGGTCGGGCTGTGCTTGATTCAGCCACAATTGTGGTACTTCACCTGTTGCCGTGAGCGTTGGCTGCTGACTTGGCCGAGTCGCTGGTTCATTGAGTTCGGTTGGCTGGTGGCTTTTTTGTTCGTACCACTGTTGGCGGTGATCGAATCGCTGTTTTTCGAGGAGTTCGATGGTCGGCTGAACTACATCGCATTCGAGTACCTAGTTTACCCTGGCGAAGTCTGTTGCAACATCTGGCAGTCGTACTCGATCGTTCCGCTGATAGGCATTGTCTTGGGTGTCAGTGTGGGTTTGTGGTTAACGCTGCGTCGACGACTTCAACGACTGCTCGAAATTCAAATGCCGTGGCGGCCGCGACTGTGTGTCGTTGCCGGGACGTGGTCGGTCATTGCCGGGTTATGGCTGACCTGCGGCATGGCCAGCATGAGCGTGACGAACGATCGAACCTCGAACGAATGCGCCGGCAACGGCGTTTACACGTTCGTCTACCACGCTTGGACCTGCCACTTCGATTACGAGTATTTTTATCTCACGATCAATCGCGACGTCGCCACCGCCGAAGTCCGCAAGCAAGTGTTGACGCCGAGCGATGTCTGGCATCAGTCGTCGCAGAACCCGTTCGATCGCACACTGCAGAGCAACGAAGCGCAGCGCGACTGGAATGTCGTGGTCATTCTCGAAGAGAGCCTCGGTTCGGACTTTGTCGGCGTGCTGGGAGACAAGCGCGGTCTGACACCGAACATCGACAAGCTGTCCTCGCAAGGAATTCTGTTTGACAACTTCTTCGCGACCGGCAATCGGACGGCTCGTGCGCTCGAGGCCGTGCTCACCTCACTGCCACCGATTCCGACCGAGTCGATTTTGAAGCGAGATCGCTCGCAACACGTCTACACACTGGCGCACGTGCTGGCGGATCGTGGTTACAACCGCTTATTCATCACGGCTGGCCGCGGTTTGTTCGATGGCGTTCGCTCGTTCATGACGTCCAATGGCTTCAACCGGTTCGTCGAGCAGAAAGATTTCCAGAACCCGGCGTTCGTCAACGCCTGGGGGGTATCTGACGAAGACCTTTTCCACCGCGCGCTGACCGAACTCGACAGCCTGCACGGCGAAGGGAAGCCGTTTCTCTCCGTGTTGCTGACCGTCTCGAACCATCGGCCGTTCACGTATCCCGACGGCCGCATCAACCGCCCGTCGTCGGAGCGGCTTCGCGACAATGCTGTCAAATACGCCGATTGGGCGTTGGGCCACTTCTTCGCTGAAGCAGCGAAACGCGACTGGCACAAGGACACACTCTTCGTCGTCCTGGGTGATCACGGAGCACGCATTTACGGCAGCCAGTTGTTCCCGATGAATTCGTATCGCGTCCCAGTGCTGATGATCCGCCCCGACGGCATTGGCCAAGGAACTCGTTGCAACACGTTGGCCTCGTCGCTCGACATCGCTCCGACGATCATGGGCCAACTCGGCGGCAGTTACCGCTCAGTTTTTTTCGGCCGTGACGCGTTGCGCTTGCCGCCCGAACAAGGCTACGCCCTGATGCAACACAATCACGACGTCGCGCTGCTCACGGCGGATCGCGACCTTGTCGTCCTTGACGCACGCAAACAAGCCTGGGTCTATCGCTTCGATCCGCAGTCGTTCAAACTCACGTTGGAGTTAGTCCCGCCGAAAGATCGCGTCCAGGCCACGATCGCGTTTTTTCAAATGGCTCACCGGCTGTACTACGACGAGAAGCTATTCCCGTCCGAGGTACCATCAGGAAGCAGCCCGCGCGTCGTCACAGCCAAAAAATGAGGCGGTTACTTCGGCCACACGGCTCGGCCAGGCGTTGTCGTGCGGATGCTGTAGAGCACTCCGCCACCGGTGACGTACAGCATCGTCAAATCCTCGCCGCCGGCACCTTCGCCAGCTTCGATTTTGAGTTTGGAATTCGCTTCAAAGATCGCATCCGCGGCACGAGACAACGATGGCACCAAAACAACGGCAAGCAGCAGGCATCGCGAGACAAAGCTCATGGTGGTCCTTTTCAAGGAAGGCGCAAGTAGGGGGTCAGTTGCTCGTGCGTTTACTCGTTCCCAAGCTCCGCTTGAGAATGCCATGGTCGAAGCTCTGCTTCGCGAAGCAAAGCTTCAAGGAGTCATTCCCAAGCAGAGCCTAGGGACAAGCGGTCGTGCGTTCAAATTTCCGGCTGGGTACGATATCGTCAAGCACCACGACAAAACGATTTGGACAGTCAGCCACGACTTTGTTGCACTGCAACGACGTTGCACTGTGACGACGTTGCACTGTGATGACGTTGTACTGTGATGACGTTGTACTGTGACGACTCACCCGCCATGGACTAGCCCTCAAATAAGCAACCCCACTGGGCTTGCCCCAGTGGCTCGCGGGTTTTTGCACTACCGACCGCGCGCTTTCGCGTGATCTGGACGGTAGTGCAAAAACCCGCGAGCCACCGACACAAGGTCGAGCGTAACCGGTCACCCGCCGATCAGATCGCGATGAATTCGGGGGTATAGTTTTTCAACAGATGGCGATGAGGATGAAGGC
>CAZPUJ010000461.1:0-16410 GCA_964589725.1 uncultured Planctomycetaceae bacterium | reverse complement strand
GATCCGAGCGACCGGTGTCACCGACGCAACCATCGACAAGCTATTGAAAATGCCGCGCCTGCAGTCGCTGACCTTTAAGGAGAACGGCTCAGTCACCCCTGGCGGTCTGAAGAAGCTCGCCGCTAGAAAATGGTCGAAGCTGGATCTCGGAGCGTCCGGCACCAGCGAGGAGGCGGCCCCTTAGTACCGCTCCAAGTCACTTGAGGCGCTCGCCCTCGCTGACGGAACTCGAAATCCGCTTCACGCAGATTTCGCACTGGTCATCAGGCTCATGGAGAACGTTCCCTTTCGTGTCGTCCGTCACCGACGCAGCTTGCGTCGGTGACGGACGCTGGTCGCATCCGCCACGATTGACGATTCTTTCAGGCCAGGATCTCTCGTACGACACGGCCATGCACATCGGTCAAACGGAATTCGCGGCCGGCGTGCCGATACGTCAGCTTGGTGTGATCGAAGCCGAGCAGGTGCAAGATCGTGGCGTGGAGGTCATGCACGTGGACGAGGTTTTCGACGGCGCGATAACCGAACTCGTCGGTCGCGCCGTAGACCGTGCCTCCCTTCACACCGCCACCCGCGAGCCAGACGGTAAAGCCCCAGTGATTGTGATCGCGACCGCCGCCCGGTTTGCCGTTGACCAGTTCGACCGCCGGCGTGCGTCCGAATTCGCCGCCGCAGATGACGAGCGTCTCATCAAACAAGCCGCGTTGTTTGAGGTCGGTCAGCAGTGCGGCGATGGGGCCGTCGCATTCGTTGGCCAAATTTCGATGATTCTTTTCCAGATCGTTGTGGCTGTCCCACGGCTGCACGTCGCCGTGATAAAGCTGCACCATGCGAACGCCGCGCTCGATCAGTCGCCGAGCGAGCAGCAATTGCCGACCATGAATCCCGCTGCCGTACGTCTCCAGAACATGTTTCGGTTCGCGTGACAGGTCAAAGGCATCGGTCGCCTCCATCTGCATGCGGTACGCGAGTTCGAACGCCTGGATGCGAGCCTCCAGTTCCGGCTCCTCCGCGCGAGCCACTTGATGTCGCCGATTGAGCTTTAGCAACAGATCGAGTTGCCGCCGCTGATCGGACCGCGCGACGGTGTTGTTCGTCACGTTCTCGATCAATTCCTCGACACGAGTCTTGCGCGTGTCGAGATGCGTCCCTTGGTAAACGCCGGGCAGGAATGCCGCTCGCCAATTCGACACGTCGGCGACCGGCAGGCCGGGACACATGGCGATGAAGCCGGGCAGATTCGCGTTCTCCGTTCCCAGTCCGTAAGTGACCCACGCGCCGAGGCTCGGCCGCGACAGCCGTTCGTCGCCGCAGTTCATCAGCCGCATCGACTGTTCGTGGTTCGGCGTGTTGGCGTGCATCGAACGAATGAAACACAGGTCATCGACGTGCGCGGCAGTCTTCTCAAAAATCTCGCTGACCGGGAGGCCGCTTTGTCCGTGCTGGCGGAATTTGAACGGCGACTTCAAAGCCGCGCCGGTCGGACGTTCAGTCGTCAGCGTCGCCGGAAGCCGCTGGCCGTCGTACTTGTCGAGCTGTGGCTTCGGGTCAAATGTGTCAACCTGCGACGGCCCGCTGTTCAAATAGATGTGAATGACATGCTTCACACGACCAACAAAATGCGGCTGCTTGGGAGCCAGCGGCGAAGTCCCCTCAGACTCGGCGGCGACAAGTATTTGTTCATCGCCAAGAATTCCCGCCAGCCCCAACAACCCCAGGCCGGTTCCCATGTGAGACAACACGTGTCGCCGACTGATTGGAAACATGAAGTCGATCCTTTCCACCGAGCTTCTCAGCACACTCCAAAACTCAATCCAGATACATCAACTCGTTGGAACTGAGCAGCACCTGAGCCAACTGCTCCCAGTTCGAGAGTTGCGACGTCTCATCTTTGTTGACGTTGACGAATTCCAAACTGGCGGCCAGTTCGTCCGCGTCGGGTTCTCGCAGCAGGATCATTCGGTACAGCGCGGCCACGCGGGAAGCGGGTTCCGTCATCGATGCAATTTCCGGCCGAACCGCGATAGCCTTGGTTTGCTCGACGACGAACGGTGAGTTCAAAGCGAACAGCGCTTGTTGAGGAACCATTGTGCGCGGACGGCGTTCGACAGACAGATCGGGCGACGCGAAGTCGAAAGCTCGGAACACGCCCGGCAAGCTTTGACGATCCACGAGGCCGTACACCGTGCGGACACGACTGCTCGAATCGCTGCCGATTTCGACCGGGCGGCCGCCGAGCCGATGTTCGAGGCGTCCCGACAGCGCCAGCAGCGTGTCTCGCATCGCCTCAAAGTCGAGCCGTTGCCGATTCATGCGTGACAGCCAGCGGTTCTCCAGATCAATGGTTTGAGCCGACCCGGCGGACGACGCTTGCTGGTACGTGCTCGACAGCATCAGCGCTCGATGCAGTTGCTTCAGCGACCAGCCGTCGCTCATGAACTGCGTGGCGAGATAGTCGAGCAGTTCCGGGTGCGTGGGAGGCGTGCTGCGTTTGCCAAAGTCACTGGGGGTCGAGACCAACGGCTCGCCGAAATGCGCCATCCAAACTCGATTGACGATGACGCGCGCGGTCAGCGGATTCTGCGGCGACGTGATGGCTTGAGCCAATTCCAATCGGCCGCTGCCGTGAGCGAACGGCTGGCGCTCGCCGACACTCACGATCGACGGGAACTGTCGCGGCACTCGCCGGCCTGGCTGTGAAGGATTGCCACGCACGAAGATGCGCGGTTCATGCGGCACAGCGGCGTCGAACACGACCATCGCTCGCGGAGGCGCGTGCGGCGACTTCACTGCCAGACGATCCAGCTCTTGAAGCTTCCCGCCAAACGCATCGGTTTGCTGCCGCGACATGTAACGTCGCGTTTGGCTCTTGGGAAAGAACGTCGGACTGTCGCGCCCAACGATGATGTCGAGCAGTTGCTGCCGCGCGGCATCAATCGGCGAAGGCGATGCCGTCCCGGCCGCAGCTGGCGACGGCTTTGACTCTTCGTAGATTCGCTTCAATAGATCGCCATAAACCCGCGCGACGTCGGCTCGGTTCGCCAAAGGCGCTTTCATCAGAGCTTCACGCACCAGCGGATTGAGTTGCCCCGCATCGGTGCCGACCGGCTGCATTTTCCAGTGTTCGAGCACAACAGCGGCCTGCGGCGCGAACGGTGAACTCGTCGCATCGTTCGCGGCCGACGTGTCTTCCAGCTTCATCAGGTCGTGCCAAGGACCGAACACGGGGTCATCGGGAGAACCTCGCTGAGCCGTTAAGAAACGTCGCCAGCGCGCGACGACTGGCGGCCTCAAGTCCTCCGGGGCGAGCGACAGAAAGAAGATCGCCGTCTCCAGCGGATCGGGCGGCGTCGTGACGACGTGAACCAAATAATCGCCGACGCGCTGCCGGGCGGTCTCGGACAGCAACGTGAATTGCTCATCGAGAAACTTTCGCAGTTCCTCACGCTTCGGGCCAGTTTGCTTTTCGAACTCGTCCGCCTCCGGCACGCTCTGCGGCGACTCGATCAGCGGCAGTTCGAGCGGTGTTTCGCCACTCGCGAAGACACCGTACAGCGAGTAATAGTCGGTGGTCGGCACCGGGTCGTACTTGTGGTCGTGGCAACGAGCACACGACACCGTCAGCCCCAGCAATCCGCGCGAGACGGTGTCGATCTGGTCGTCGATCACGTCATGAATGTTGTTGTCGTACATGCGACCGAGCGTCAGGAACCCCATCGCTGCAAGTCGCCACGGTTCGACCTTCGGCTCGATGAGGTCCGCTGCCAATTGCTCGTGAATGAAGCGATCGAACGGCAAGTCTTCGTTGAAAGCTCGAATGACGTAATCGCGATAGGTGTAGGCATACGGCCGCACGCGATCATCGCCGTACATCAACACGCCGTCCTTCGTGTCCGCGAACCGAGCGACATCCAGCCAACGCCGCCCCCAACGCTCGCCGTAGCGCGGCGACTTCAGCAATTGATCGACGACTTTCTCGAACGCCTTGGCAGTCGGCCGCGGGTCGTCGACGAACGCCTGCAACTCGTCCCAATTCGGAGGTAGACCGATCAAGTCGTAATACGCTCGACGCAGCAGCGTGCGGCGATCCGCGGGCGGCGACGTCTGCAACCCAGCCGCCTCCAACTTCGCCAACACGAAATGGTCGATGCGGTTTAGCGGCCACGCCCCGTCCTTCACAACTGGTAGTGCGGGATTCGCCACCGGACGAAACGCCCAGTGCTGCCGATCCGCGTCAGTGACGATCATCTCGCCCCGATTCGGTCGCACGAGTGTCGCGGCATCCGGCCAGGGCAGCCCCAACTCGACCCACTTCGCCAGTGCGGCGATCTCCTGGTCGCTGAGCTTTTCCTCCGGCGGCATCTTGAGTTTTCCGGCTTGCCGGATCGCCTTGATGAGCAAGCTGTCGGTCGGATTTTTTGCGATCACCACCGGCCCCGACTGGCCACCTTTCAAGAGCGCCTCGCGCGATGTTAGCCGCAGTTCCCCTTCGGATTCGTCAGGACCGTGACACTCCAAGCACTTCGCCACGAGCACCGGTCGCACGTGCTGTTCGAAAAAGTCCGCGCCACCGTCGTCGGCTTGGATCGGCGTCACGCCGGGCACGAAGAGCACGTTGAGCAAGAGCAGGCCGAGGCAGACACGGCGACTCACGATGAGGTCTCCCGAGACACGAGGTAGGACAGTGTCTTCCACAGCCTTTCCGATGGAACATGGTAGCATAGTCCATCGCTTGCGAACGCATTCCGCTCGGTGAGCCAGACGACTACAAGCCTTGTGTCGCTCGACTGCCGGATGGCGAATTACTACTGGCGGCGTTTCATCAGCACCAGCGTGATGACAAAAAAGTCATGGAGCAGAATCTGCTGTTCCGCTCGCGCGATGGCGGCAAGACTTGGTCGGAACCGGAGAAGCTCAACCTGCTCGGACGCTGGTCACGTCATATTCGTATCGCGGCGAAGACAACAAGTCGCATCTGAAAGTGATCCACTGGAAACTGCCGGAGGAGCGATGACTTCCCTGCCCGATCTGAGAAAATCGGGCGACGAGATGGAATCCAACAGATTTCGGACATGGTCCCGCAGGGCCGGGCCGTGCTGTGGGTCGTGCAACGCGAATTCGAAAAATGCCTGAAAGTAGCTCTCAAAGTTGCCGATGTCGAACCGCTTTTCTTGCGGCGTGAGCTTGACTCCAATGACTTTTTGTCCATTCTTCAGCATCAGACGAATCGCGTCGGTCAGTTGAATCTCACCACCCCGGCCCGGCTTTGTTTTCACGAGCGCGTCGAAGATCGCCGGACTAAAGACGTATCGCCCCGCAGCGGCCAGCGTGCTGGGGGCCTCGGCGACGCTTGGCTTCTCGATCAGATCGGCCACGTCGAAGACGTCTCCCGGAGTCCCCTTCGGCAGAGCGATGCCGAAGTGAACGACTTCCTCGAGGGGCACGTCGTCGAACGCCAACACGACGTCGGCCTGTTCGCGTTCGAAAATCGCGCTCATGCGCGAGATGTTCTGCGATTGAGCGTGCAGGCCGATGATCGAATCTCCCAGAGCGACAACAAACGGCTGCTGGCCGATCATGGGCTGGCCACACAACACCGCATGGCCCAGACCCAGTTGCTTCCGCTGCCGCGTGTAGAAGTATTCCACGTCCTCCCGCTCGAACTCAAGATCCAGTAGCTGCTCCTCACGCCCCGTGTCACGGAGGTATCCGATCAAGGACTGGTCGATGTCGAAGTGGTTCTCGATCGACGTCTTTCCCTGGCCCGTAATGAACAAGAGCCGGCGGATGCCCGATTGCACCAGCTCCTCGACGACGTATTGGACAACCGGTTTGCGTCCGACGGGAAGCATCTCTTTGGGTTGCGACTTCGTCGCCGGCAGCATCCGTGTGCCCCAACCAGCCACAGGAATCAAGGCTAAATCGATCATGACTATCCTCGTGCGTGTGCCGCCAAACGGTGAATCGGCCCCAAATCTAGCACGTGAATCGGGGTCGGGCGTTGCCGTCTTGGACAGCACGCTATGAAAGAGGGCCTGAAATCGGAACGCCGTGCGCGTCAGCCCACTGATTGACCTCACGCGACGTAGTCGTCGCGTCATTAGCCGCCTCACGCCGGCCGGTCACCATCCGGAATTCACGACCTGCTTCATTCGTACGCTGGACGCGACTCGCTGGTTGGTCTGGGATTAGGATTGGCGTGTCGGGTACATCCAACCCAATCCCGGAATACACGAATCCCCGCTGAGACATGGACTGTGGGTCGAACAGGTTGCGACCGTCAAAGATGACGGGCTGCTTCAGTTTCTGCTTCATCAGGTCGAAATCCGGGGTGCGGAATTCGTTCCATTCGGTGACGATCGCCAGCGCATCCGCACCCTCCAGCGTGTCATACGCCTGGTTGCAATAGGTCAGGCGATCGCCATAAAGCTGGCGGACATTCTCTTGGGCCACAGGGTCGTGAACCCGCACGCTGGCTCCGGCGGCCAACAGACGATCGATCAGGACCAGCGAGGGTGCTTCGCGGATGTCGTCTGTGCGCGGCTTGAACGCCAGCCCCCAAATCGCCACGGTGCGACCAGCGAAGTCGGCGCCGAAGTGCCGGGACAGTTTTCGAAAGAGGACTTCCTTTTGAGCCTGATTGACTTCGTCGACGGTGCGCATCAGCCGCAATTCCACACCGTGTTGTTCGGCCACCGAGCCCAACGCCCGAACGTCTTTTGGGAAACACGACCCCCCGTAGCCAACTCCGGGGAAGAGGAATGCAAAACCGATTCGTTGGTCGTATCCAATCCCCTGACGCACTTGATTGATGTCGGCCCCGACGTGTTCGCACAGGTTGGCCATCTCATTGATGAAGCTGATTTTCGTGGCCAGCAGGCAGTTGGCCACATACTTGGTCATCTCGGCGCTTTCCAGGTTCATCGCCAGAAAGGGACACTCGGCCCGCAGGAACGGTTGGTAGAGTGTTTCGAGGACGGTCGCGACCTCGGGCCGTGACACGCCCACAACGACGCGATCCGGTTTCGTGAAGTCATCGATGGCACAGCCTTCTTTCAGGAATTCCGGGTTGGAGGCCACGTCGACATCGCGGCCAGTCCGGTCCCGTAAGCGACGCGCGGCTTTGCGATTGGTTCCCACCGGAACAGTGCTCTTGATGACCACGATCGTTCGCGGATTCAACAGCGGTGCCAGTTGATCGATCGCCGACCACAAAATTCGCAAATCGGCCGCGCCGTCGTCCCCCTGCGGTGTCCCGACCGCGATCATGACACAATCGGCCGTCGGCACGGTCTCGCCGGCATTGGTCGTGAACCGAAGGCGTCCCAGCCGCGTGTTCTTTTCGACCAATTCCGTGAGTCCGGGCTCGTAGATGGGAATCTCGCCTCGCTGCAACGCCTGGATTTTCTTGGCATCAACATCCACGCAGGTCACGTCCTGGCCGCTCTCGGCGAAACATGTCCCGGTGACCAGACCGACATAGCCAGTTCCAATGACAGTCAGCTTCATGAGCAACCTCCGGACGTGCGACGCACGTTGTGATCTCCAGCAGCAAGGCGGAACAAATCCAGCCCGTGCAGAGTTTGGCAGCGCGATAGGCGCTTGGGAATCAGGATCTGGACCGGCGAAGCCTCGCGGCTGCAAAAGAGTCCGCGTGTGCCGGCACAAGCCGGAAAAGTGTTGCAAATGAACCAGTCTTACGATGCAACACCCGGCCGGTCACTATGGCTTCGAGTGATACGTCTTGTCAGGGAACTGCCACGTTGCAGCGTTCCCACCGCGGGAAATCCGCGATCCAAGCCGCAAGAGAAGAAAGTTTTCGGGCCACGGATGAAACGCAAACCAAACGCGGTGGTTAATTCGTCGCGCTGGCCCTATCACGATGACCGCTTCAGGCGTTAACGGCGCGGAAAAGGTTCCTAACCCTTGCGCTGTTCATCGCTTCATGTCCGCGGACTTGATTTCCTTCTTCTTGCCGTCCTTCTTCGCCTTCTTATTCTTCTTGTCGTTTTTTTGGCTGTTGTTGCCCTTACCCATGGTTTTTTCCTCTTCGCAGAATTTCTTGAACCACGCTGAGTCGCGTGGCACGGACTCCCTGGAGTGGAGGCAGACATCCGCGCTCCACGGGGCTTCAAACATAGCACACGGTGACTCCGAAAAACAAAGGTATCAGCAACTGCGTCAGTGTTCATCCATCTCACTGTCAGCTCTCCGCATCGCCGTTCGATCTCGGTTCGTGGACAACGGGAATCGTGCAGTCGATGACGAGCCAGGAGAGAGCGCACAACGCGTAGGTTGCGCCGACGGCGACGAACACCAGCCGCCAGTTGTAAGTCTCCGAGATGTAACTAAACACGATCGGAGCGACGATGAAGCCGATGCCCGCCACGGAATTGTTGAACGCGAAGACCGACGCCGTCGCACGTCCGCCGATGTCCGTCACCACGCCCAAACTGGTGGCCAGGCTCCAGTCACCGAACAGTTTGACGAAGAACAGGAACGTGCAGAACACGTACGGCCGTTCGTAGAAGATCAGTGCGGCAAAAATCAGCACTGCCGCCATCCCCTTGCCGGTGAACGCGACGACCACGCGCGACCAGCGGCGGTTACCCGTGCGGGCAATGCCGTAATCGTTGAGGATTCCGCCCACCAGTCCGCCAATGGCGCCGCCGAGCAACGGCAGGGCGGCATAGATGCCCATCTTCTTGAACTCCAGGTGATGCACTTGCGACAGAAAGAGCGGAATCCAGTTCGAATAGATGTTGTCGGCAAAGGTGCTCAAGATCGATTGCAGGCTGAGATACATGAGATTGCGGAGTGATCGCGGCGTCATCAACCGCAGCATTGTTCGGACGCTGGGGCGTTCAGGTGTCTGAGTCGTCTGGGTCGCTGAACCGTTTGTTATCGCATCGTGGCCTTCGATCAGCCGGGCCTCGGCGTCGTTGACCGATGGATGCTCGCGCGGCGAGTTGCGGAACACGATGGCAAACAACAGCAGGTGGACGACGCCGACAGCCACAAGGATCCAGATCGCCGTCCGCCAGTCAAAGCCCAGCACGCCGAGCAGCAACGCAGCGAACACCAGCGAGGAACTGAGTGCTCCCAGGCGACCGGCGAGGACACCGACCGTTCCCTGCAACGTGGTCCGCACCGTCGGCGGATACCACATCCGCGAGATGCGATTGAGACACGCATAAACCGCCGACTGCCCGATACCCAACGTCGCCTGACCGAACCACATCACTTTGGCGGACGGCGCCCACGCCATCATCGCCAATCCGCCACACCAAACGAGCATCAGCCCCAGGAGTACCAGATGCACGCCGGCGGCATCGGCGACGACCGCCAGCGGAAACTGAAACAGCGTGTAACAGACCGAGAACGCGCTGTCGAGTTGTCCAAGCTCCGTGTTGCTCAGCCCCCATTCCTCGGCCAACGTCGGCTTGATGAACGCGAACACATAGCGGTGCAGGTACAGCAATGCCGACGTCGCGAAGGCCAACGAGAACACGCCCCAACGAACGTTGGTGGGTCGGGCGGCGGGTCGGACGTCGGTGACTGCCATGTCGAGCATATTCGTCAGTCGTACTTGTACTTGATGACCGTGGCAGTGTATCGGACCAAGCCTTGTGCCCCTGCTCGAATCGGTCAAGAACCGCGAATCGCGAATTGGAGCAATCGTGGCTTCTGGATATCTGGGTGACGCCGCCGCGCCGGTCATGCCGCAGTTGTTGAAGGCTCTGAGAGACGACGACGAACGAGTTCGCGAGCGATCAATTATCGCGCTCGGACTCATTGGACCGGCGGCGGCCAACGCCGTGCCGAACATTTCTCGGATGCTGTTGAACGACGAGCAATGGCTTTCATCGGCGTCTCAAGCGCTGGACTCTTTGAGCCGGATGGAACCATTGTCGGCACAAGTCTGGCCGGACTTCGTCCAAGCGTTAATGAGCAAGGAGACCGAGCGGCGAGATCAATGAACAGGAGCTGAAGGAGTTCTTTCCGTGGGTGCCACCGGATGGCTGGCAGCGTGATGGAGCGAACCACCGAACTGGGATGCTGGGCGGGAAGTTTTTGACGTTTCATGCAAAGACGTCTGCTTTGCCGTCGATTGATGTGAAATTTGACTTTAAACGAGAGAACATCAGCGAAGCCGACATGCTGGCTCGGCTGAAACGCACGACGGCGGCGACGAATACGGTCGGAGGAAAGACACAGTGGCTGCCGGCGAAAAGCATTGGTCGCCGGACCCTCCATGTCATCGAAGTGCTCAACAACAGAGAGCGTTCGATGAGGAATTATCGGTGGCTGGTCTCCGAGCGGAATATCGAATGCACCGTCGCCATTTCCGGGAGTCCTGCGGAATTCGCGAAGTCGATAGCCGCATTCGAGGCATCTCTCGAAGCGGCGATCAGTGGCTCTGAGAATCAGAAGCCAGCCGAGCCAATGTTGTCGCCAGTGGAAACTCCTCCCGATGATTCGTCTGAGTCGGGTGAATAAGTTGCCGAGATGATTCGACTGTGATTTATGCCGAAGGGGTTACACAACCCAGGCCAAGGTCGCGGAACTACGCCGCCCAACCTGGGTCGACGGAAAGAATGTGTCGTCGACCCTGAAGTCGTTTTGCCATTTCGAACGGCGGCTGGCACTTCCTAGAAGCCTCGAGGCGGCGAGCGCGGTGGCCAATCAAAGTGCCTCGATGGAGCGTTCGAACCATTGCTGGCCTACCAGCCCCACCGAGGCGGTTTTGTGATTTGGCCGCGCCACGCGTGAGCGTCACGCGACACGGGACCATGATCTGGACTCACACCACGGCACACCCGTGGGATCCGTGAACCCCACGGCTCTGGCGAGAGTGGCCGAGACGTCGATGACGTACGGCCACTCGTGGAGTGCTCGCGCCAGACGAACACACAACCCGAAAACCGTTGTTGTTGTTACGGTTGTCGGGAGTGTTCCTGTTGCGGTTGGCAGAGCGTGCGTTCCTCGGATTGTTGTTCCAGGCGCCGCCACGCAAAACACGATTCGATCACCGCCCCAGACAAGCACCTTGGACGTTCAACGTCCGGGAGTGCTCATCCGTCCGAACGTTATCTCGCTCAACACACGGATTCGCAAGCGATGCGTGTCCGCTTGGCAGGCGTGGCCGATCCAACTGCGAACCCGCTCGGTGATCTTCGCCGCCGAGATGTCTCCGCTGCGGAATTGCCGCTGCATCGTTCGCAACCGACGACGGACTCGGGTGACGTTCTCGCGAATCAGCAGGCGATGATCGGGAAAGACGCGGTAGCCGAGAAATCGAGTACCGTCCTCGACACGGGAAACGACCGACTTGTGCGGATGCAGTTGCAGACGCAGCGTGGCCAGGAATTCGCGGCAACGATCGCGAGCGTTGCTGAGCCACGCCTTGTCGTCATGGAAGAGCACGAAGTCGTCGCAGTACCGAGCATAGGCCGAACAGCACAAAGTTTCGTTGACAAAGTGGTCGAACGGATTGAAGTACACGTTGGCGAAGAATTGACTGGTCTGATTGCCAATCGGAATTCCGCGACGCCGCTCCAGCGGTGTGAGTAAGTCGTCGCCGGGGAACCACATCAATCTCGGTTCCTGGGGATTCGAGTGGTCGATAATCAAGTCGATCAACCACAGGATATTCGGGTCTTTAATTTTTCGCGCCAGGAGCGTTTTCAAGACTTGATGATCGACCGACGGGAAGTACTTCCGGACGTCGCACTTCAACACGTACCGATACTGGCGAGCAAACTGCGTGACGCGGTCGACCGCCGCGTGTGTCCCTTTACCACGCCGGCAGGCGTAGCTGTCGAACACGAACGTCGGTTCAAAGAGGCGTTCCAGAATACCGCACAGCGCGTGATGCACGACGCGGTCGCGATACGGAGCCGCGCTGATCATCCGCCGTTTGGGTTCGTGAATCTCGAAGGTGCGGTAGGGACCGGGACGATACGACTGGTCGCGAAGTTCATCCTGCAAACGCAGCAGTTGGTGTTCGAGGTCAAAATGGAATGTCGCCACGTTCGCCAGGCGGCTTTTTCCGCGACGAGCCTTTTCGGCCGAGCGCAGCAGATGGCGGAGGCTGGTCAGTTCCGGCCACAGGTTTCCGTAACGTTTCATCGGCCTTCCCTTCCGTGCGACGCCCCGACGTCAGCCAGCCGCCCACGAGGCGGCCGACGTCATCGACCTTTCGACACCCGCTGCCGTAGTGGTCGATGCTCCAACATCGCAGATCTTTCGCGAGCCGAAACTGAAACCGCAGCACTTCCAAGTGCAGGTTGACTCGTTGCAAGAGCTCTTTCGGGGCACTGCTGTACTTCGCTTCGATCAGCATTTCCAGGACTTCATAGAGCCGGTTCCCCACCCGTTCTGCCAAAGTGAAGCGGTATGTTTTGGGAAACTTTTCGAGGTGTTGACTGGCCCACACGACCAACTCGTAGGCTCGATTGATCACGTCCAGTTCAATGGTCGTACGCGCCATGGGTGCGATACCTCGCGCGGCGTGATTTGAGAGATGGGCGAGCCATTGGGCGTCAGCCCCCGGACTGATCCGCGTGACGTTTTGTCCGCGGGCTGACGCCCTCCGGCTCGCCAAAAACATCTCATTTATGACCGTGCGGCGAAAAAAAAACAACGGCCCGCTTGAGGGCTAGAAATGCTATTGGTGTGGCGGGTGGGGCTCGTCTAGCTTTCTCGATGCGAAGGGGGACACAAGGAAGTGAGCCGATGCCGCATCAGTGGACAGAAGGAACTGAGTTTGTCCGAGTTGTGTTGGACGTGGAGAATTGTGCATGTCAGGAGTGTGGTCGCAGGATGACTGTCTGCGATCATCGCCAACACCCGATTTTCACGTTGAGCGGACCACGGCTGCTGGTCTGCCGATTGGTGAAATGTCGCGACCAATCCTGTCCCCGCCATCACCGGACGGTCAGTCCGGAGTCCGAGGCGGCACTCTGTCTGCCGCGCTCGATTCTGGGCTGGGATGTGTTTTGCTGGATCGGCCATCGGCGATTCTCGCGACACTGGTCCGTGCCGCAAATCCGGGCGGAATTGCAGGACCGTTATCAGGTCGGCGTTTCGGAGGACGCCCTGGAAGATGTGATTGCTCGGTATCAGGCCATCGTGGCGGCCCGTGAGCAGGATCCCCAACGCTTGGCGGAAGTCTATCGCGACGTCGATGAAGTCCTGTTGAGCATCGATGGGCTGCAGCCGCAAAAAGGTCATGAAACCCTGTATGTTGTTCGAGAGCTGACCCAGAAACGCATCTGGTTTGGCGAAGCGCTGGTCTGTAGTTCGGCGGCCGAAGTGCGGCGGTTGATCGCTCAAGCCCGCGAGTGGGCCGAGCGGTTGGGAAAGCGGGTACGGCTCTGGATGTCGGACAAACAGGACGCCTTCGTGAGCGGCATTGCCGCCGAGTTCCCGGGCGTGCCGCATCGCTACTGCCAGAACCATTTTCTGCGGGACGTGGCTCAACCGGTGCGGGAAGCGGACAGCCATGCCAAAGTGCGAATGCGCAGCAAAGTCCGTGGTTTGCGGACGATCGAAAAGGAATTGCTGGCCACGCAAAACGCCAGCGAACCTCCGACAGTTGCCGAGAACGACTCGCCGGCTCAGCCCACCGAAGCCGTCCCGGAATCTCTGCGGCCGCTCCCGTCCGCCAGCGCGGTCGTGCTGGACTACTGCACCGCCGTGAAAGGTATTCTGAATGATGATCAGGGAGGGCCGTTGCACCCACCGGGCCTCCGCATGGCGCAGGCGCTGCAATCCGTACGAGAATCCTTGGAGCGAAACCTCCAAGCGAAAAAAGGGGGTCCGCAGAATGCTCGCTGAAACGCCTGGCAGGCTGTCTCGATCGCGGGCTGGAGTCCGTGGCTGCGGACTTGCCGGTGATTGAAAGTCATGTGAAGGTGGTGCATTCCATTGCGGCCACGCTCGATCCTGTCCAGGGCGACTGCGCGTCGCGGGAAAGGCGTTTCAGCGACCTCCGCGAACAGTTGCAGGGTAGTGATGATGCCGTGCGTCAACAGATGGGCAAAGTTCTGGCCAGCTTCCAGCCCGGACTCTTCGCGGGCGGCGATACCGCCGACTTACCGCCAGACAATTTGGATCTGGAGCGTTGGGTTCGGAACCCCAAGGGACACGAGCGCCGCATTCACGGCCATCACCATGCCGGCGTCAGAATCGTATTGGAAGGACCGACGCTGATCCATGTCTTGGATCATCACCAACGATCCCCTGAACCCCTCACGGCTGCCGACATGCTCCCGTACCGCCAAGCATCTTCTCCCCCCAGCCAACTTGAGGCACTCGCGCGACGTCGCCTGATGCGCCGCGCCCGCTCATCCAAACAACGTCCCGTCTTGTTTGCTGAGCTCCAAGCCCGCTACCAAGACTCCGCGTAGCCTCCAAGCGGGCCGTTGAAAAAAATCGCGCGCCGCTGCGCGGCGAGTGGGTCAAGACGGTCGCTTCGCGACCGGACGTCTGAGCGGCTATCGCCGCTCAGACGTGGTAAAGCGGTAAAGGAGCTAAGCAGTTACCGAGTCCTCGCGCCAGACGAACACACAACCCGAAAACCGTCGAGGCCGTAACGGCCGCCGGGAGCGCCCCAGCTGCGGATGGCAGAGCGCGCGTTCCTCGGATTGTTGACCCAGGCGCCGCCACGCAAAACACGAGACGTGCCCGATGCTGCACCCGACGGATCACGTCCCGCACGCTCGGCGTCGTAATTCTCGCCATACCAGTCCTGGCACCATTCCCACACGTTGCCGTGCATGTCGTACAGGCCGAACGCGTTCGGCTGGTATGACCCAACGGTCGTCGTCCGACCGAGCGACGGTCCCTCCGTGATCGTGCCGTAGGGGACTTTCCCGTTAACGTTGGCTTCGCGGCCGTTGTTCGTGCGGCCGAAGTGGAACGGAGTCGTGGTCCCGGCCCGGCAGGCGTATTCCCATTCCGCTTCCGTCGGCAGGCGATAACCGTCGCCGTTGAGAATCTCGACAGTCGCCGATTTGATCGAGCCATAGCACGGCGTGCGGTTCTCCTGCGCACTCAGCTTGTTGCAGAACTCGATAGCATCGGACCACGAGACAGTCTCCACCGGGAACTGACTCATTTCCTGACCGCTCACCTGGCTGCGGCCACCGCCGCTCTTTGAGAAGTTGCTCGGATTGGTTCCCATCACTTTTTCGTACTGCCCCTGAATGACTTCATGCACGCCCATGTAAAACGGCTGCGAGATCTTCACGAGATGCTGCGGACCTTCGTTCCCCTGGCGCTGGACTTCCGTCGTTGGCGAACCCATCAGAAACTCACCCGGCTCGATCAGGACAAGCGTCATGCCAAGGCTATTCACGATCGACCCAGCCGGAGGCGAGGCAGGATCGGGCACCGGTTTCACGCTCACTTCCTGCGCAGTGCTCGTTGGTTCGGAGCCGGGTGGTGACTTGGCGGGAGTGGACGAAGCTGGTTCGGCGGTTGATTCTGACGGCTGCGGAGTCGGCTCGGGCGTTGCGCTGGTTGTCGGAGGTTCGTTCGCCGGCCCAGGAATTGGCGGTGGCGGATTGGGAGCGAACATCGCGACGTTGTTCGCTGGCGCGCTGTTGGCAAGATCGCTCCGCATGAAATAGGACACGGCGAGGAAGAGGGCGAGGATGCCGATCACGCTCAGGGCCAGCTCTTTGGGTTCGACCAAGCGACCCGCCACGTCAACGTATTTGCGCTGGCCTTTGAAATTCGCGACGGCACGAGCCGGACGGTTCTTGGCGAGGTCGCGGAGCAGACGCTCCATCTTCGGGGTGTCGGGCTTGAGTTTGAGATACCGTTTGACGAGCGGTGCCAGGCGGGCGTACTTCTTGCGTCTGACCGATTCGTCGATCTCTTGTTTCAACCTTGCACTCTCGTCGGCGGGCTCCTCGGTCAACGACTCGGCAAGCTCGTCGTTCCACCAATCGGTCTCTTCACCGGACTTGAGCTCTGTCCCCGCGACTGGAATGGCTGGCCCCAAGGTCGAGCGGATGGACTTTTCCTCGGCATCCGACAACGGCGTCATCCGGCCGTCGTTGACCAGTTCGCTGAGCAGCGGCGTGGCTTCGAGCGGCGCTTGCGAAGCGGTGACGAGATGCCCCACCCAGGCTTGTAACTCGCGGTCGCCACTGTTCCACAGTTCGTGGAGCAACTTGGATTTCGACGGAGCCTCGAAGTCCTGCTTGGTGAACAGCAAGTTCTCTCCGTTGTCGTAATCCTTCCATAGCCGCCCTCCATCCGGCCGAACCAGACAGCGCAACGCACAGGCAATGACGAGATGCGGAAAGCGGTCGATCTCTGGGGAGAACACATTCTGCTTGCCACGTTGAGGATGTTGAAAGCAGGGATGTCCGAGCTCCGAGGGCGGTTGGCCAG
>CAZPUJ010000460.1:0-3946 GCA_964589725.1 uncultured Planctomycetaceae bacterium | reverse complement strand
GCGAGCGGTGTTTGCGGGAAACGCGCCGGCGTCCCTCGCCGACGTCGCGACACGCTATGCCACGATCATCGAAACCGCCGTACGAGCCTTCGCGAACAACCAAGCGGCCGACGAGGACACCCGCTGGTTGGACATGCTGTTGCGTCGCGAATTGCTCGCCAACCAGGTCACGTCTTCGCCGCGATTGGCCGAACTGGCCAACGAGTATCGGCAAACGGAAGCGCAGTTGGCACTACCGCGTGTTGCCGCGGGATTGGCCGAGTCTGGCAGCAGTTTCGAGCAACCGGTCTTCGCGCGTGGCGACTGCATGCGGCCGGGTGAAACCGTGCCGCGACGATACCTCGAAGTGCTCTCGGCGTCGCGCGACTCATTCGTTGCCGAGGGCAGCGGTCGCAGGGAATTGGCCGAACGGATCGCCATCGCTCGCAATCCGTTAACCGCGCGCGTGATGGTCAATCGCATCTGGCACCATCTGTTTGGAACGGGCCTCGTCCGCTCGGTGGACGACTTCGGCCACGTCGGCGAGCCGCCTTCGCATCCCGAACTGCTCGATCATCTGGCGACGCGTTTCGTCCAAGAGGGCTGGTCGATGAAGCGGCTGATTCGGTCGCTGGTGCTGACGCGAACGTTTCAGTCGGCGAATCAGCCCTCCGCCGCGGCGCGAGAAGTCGATCCGCAAAACCGCCTGTTACAGCACTATCCCGCCCGACGCATGGAAGCGGAGGCGATTCGCGATTCCATACTGGCCGCGTCGGGCCGCTTGGACCGCACGCTCTTTAGCGACAGCGTGCAGCCTTTTCGCGACAAAGACTACGCCGACCGGCGTCTCTTTGCCGGACCGCTGGATGGCCACGGCCGCCGCAGCCTGTATATCAAGAACAACCTGATGGAAGGCCCGAAGTTTCTGGAGGCATTCAACTTCCCCGGCGGCAAGGTCACTCAAGGCCGACGCGACGTGACTAATGTTCCCGCCCAAGCGTTGGCGCTGCTCAACGATCCGTTCGTACTTCAGCAAGCCGACGTCTGGGCGGCGAATTTGATCGCTCGGCCTGATTCCAGCGTTGTCGAGCGCATTCATGCCATGTTCGTGGTTTCGCTCGGCCGGCCCGCCTCAGACGACGAACGCATTCGCTTTGAGCAAGCGGTGATGCAGATCGCCGAACTCCATCACGTCCCCGCAACAGACGTGTTGAAGAGCCAGCCGGTTTGGAAAGACGTGGCTCACGCGGTTTTTAATCTGAAGGAATTCATCTACGTTCCGTGACGCGTTAGACTGCGTCCACAGTTTTGAAGAACGGATTTCTGGAGCCAATCATGCCACTGACCATTTCCGATGAGCAGTTGAGCGAGGCGGGGATCACCGAACAGGAAGCTCGCGTTGAAGTCGCGTGCCGGCTGTATGACGCGGGGCGATTGAGTTTGCTGCATGCGATGCGTTGGTCAAATCTCAGCCGCGTGCAATTTGAGGCGGCTCTCATCGAACGTGGACTTCCCGTAGTGAAGATGACTCTCAAGGATTTTGAAGACGACTTGGCGACGATTCAGCGAATCTGGGGATAACCATGGCGATCGTTGTCAGCGACACCTCTCCGATTCGAGCCTTGGTGTTCGTCGACCAATTGGAACTGCTGCCAAAGTTATTCGGCCGTGTGATTGTCCCGCCTGCCGTGGCTTTCGAACTCATGGAACCCGCGGGAGATTTCAAGTCGATCAACGTGGAGGACTATCGCTTCATTGAGGTCGTTCCACCAACCGGAGTGAGTGAAGTTGCAAGACTGCGGCAGACACTTGACCGGGGCGAATCGGAAGCATTGATCTTGGCGAAAGAGCTTCAGGCTGACGTAATCTTAATTGATGAATTGGCTGGTCGCGCCGCGGCGAAGCAACTTGGTTTGCATTTGATCGGAACGCTTGGCGTTCTGCTACGGGCCAACAAGGCCGGACTACTCGGAACGATTCGGCCGATTGTGACTCGGTTGATTGAGGATCTAAACTTCTTTGTCTCACAGGAACTGTTGGATTTCATTCTTCAGTCAGCGGGGGAAAGATGACACCGAACCTCACACACAAGTCCTGTTGCCCAGGTCGTTTCGCGGACCCGATGACGCGTCGCGAGTTGTTGTCGCGTTCGGCGGTTGGGTTCGGAACCGTCGCGCTGTCGGGGCTTCTTGCCGAGAACTTGACGCTGGCGGAGACGGCCTCGCTGACAGGTGCTGCGTCAGCTCGCTCACATTTTTCCGGCAAAGTCAAGAATGTCATCTTTCTCTTCATGGACGGCGGCGTCTCGCATGTCGATTCGTTCGATCCGAAGCCGAAGTTGGATGAACTGGACGGCAAGCCTTTCACCGAATCGAAGAACCCGACCGCGAACGGCAACCGGCAGTGGCTGAAAAGTCCGTGGGCATTCCGAAAGTACGGCGAGTCCGGCATGCCGGTGAGCGACTTGTTTCCGCACATCGCCATGTATGCCGATGATCTCGCGGTGATCCGTTCGATGAAGGCGGACCTGCCGATCCATTCGACCGGCGTGCTGTTTCTGCACACCGGCTCGAACAACGCCGGCCGGCCGAGCCTCGGGTCGTGGGTTAACTACGGACTCGGCAGCGAGAACCAGAACTTGCCGGGCTTCGTCGTGCTGAGCTTCGGCGTCGTCCCCTGTGGCGGTCTCGAAAATTTTTCAAACGGCTTCCTCCCGGCGAATCAGCAAGCGACGTTACTACATGCCGACGGAACGCCGCTTGACAACCTGCAACCGGCCGACAAGGACTCGCGCATCCAGCAAGCGAAGCTCGCGCTGCTGCGTGGCCAAGACGACGCCTTCTCGCAGACGTTGGGCGTCGATGACGCGGTCGAGTCGGCGATCAAGAATTACGAGATGGCATACCGGATGCAGTCACTCGTGCCCGATGTGCTCGACCTCAGCCGTGAGACCGAAGCGACGCACAATCTCTATGGCCTCAATTCGACCGTCCCGTCCCAGCGGCTGTACGGCATCCAATGCCTGCGAGCGCGGCGGCTGATCGAATCGGGTGTGAGGTTCGTCGAGATCACCTGTCCGCCCGGGGCGTCGAATGGGACATGGGACCAACACGGCGACCTCAAGAAAGGGCACGAGAAGAATGCCCTGGACACCGACCAGGCGATCGCCGGACTTATCCAAGACCTCAAGCATCGCGGCCTGTTCGACGAAACTCTGATCGTCTGGGCGGGCGAGTTCGGCCGCACACCGCATTCCTCCGGCCGCGACGGCCGCGACCATCATCCCGAAGGTTTTTCGGTTTGGCTGGCCGGCGGCGGTGTGCGCGGCGGCACCATTTACGGCGCAACCGACGAACTCGGCATCAACGCCGTCGAAAACATCTGCACGATGCACGACCTGCACGCCACGATCCTGCACCTCATGGGCCTCGATCACGAACGTCTGACCTTCCGCTTCGCCGGCCGCGACTTCCGATTGACCGACGTGCATGGGCATGTGGTCAAGGAAGTGCTGGCCTGACCGAATGAGCTGACACACTAACCCGAAGCGTTAGCGAGGGCGGGCGCTTCTAGGACTCAATCGCAAGATCAATGTTGCGGTGAGCGTTCGCCCTCGCTGACGCTTCGGGTTAGTGTAGTTGCAGCTCCGCTGCCCCAGGAGAAGCTTGGTGGTTGACGATCCTCACATCCTTGCATGGCCATCTCGATTGCGGCTGATGCTCGCCATCGTGCTCTCGTGGGCGATCGGCCCAGTTTCCATCAGCGTCGCAGCCGATGGTCCGTCGCTTAAAGAGTTGGAAGCGTTCTTCGAGACCAAAGTGCGGCCGATTCTGGTCGAGCATTGCCAGGCTTGCCACGGAGCCAAGAAGCAGGAAGCCGGGTTACGGCTCGACTCCGCCGCCGCGTTGCGGAAAGGGAGCGAGAATGGCCCGGTTGTCGTGCCCGGTGATGTGCAGCAAAGCCGGCT
>CAZPUJ010000459.1:0-35859 GCA_964589725.1 uncultured Planctomycetaceae bacterium | reverse complement strand
GCGAAGGCCAAACGAGCGATTGACCTCTCGCCGACGCTGGCTCCGAATCTGCCGATCACGTCGCCAGGAGACGGCACGGGACAGCATCGGCAGGTCTATCTCAAGGTCGACTTTCTGTACTCCGAGTACCTCGATCTGTGGCATCACACGCACCTGATGGACGCGATGGCTGGGACGCATCTCGTGCCGCCGGCCTTTGCGTTGCCCCCAGAGGGGGCGAAGCCCGCATATTCGCCGGAGGTTCGCGGTTGGCTCGCCGAGTACGAAGCCAAGTACGGTCCGCGCGGCACAAGCTCGATGACGACCGAGAAGGTGCCGCTCGATTGGACCTGCGGTTCGCTGCGAGTCATAGATGTGACGTCGCTCGTCGGTAGCACCGACCAGAAGACGCTGCCGTTGTCGCCGGAGATCACGCCGGCTCACGTTCAAGCCTTCGAGAAGACACACGGCGAACTCCAGCCAGGCGACGTCGTGCTGTTTCGCACCGGACACCTCGATCGGTATTTCAAAGCACAGCCAAACGACGCGGGAGTGTGGCTCGATCCGCTCAGCGGCAAGAGCGAGGGCTGGCCCGCGCTCGGGCCGGATGCGGTCGTCTTCCTCAAGAGCCGAGGCATTCGCTGTGTTGCGACCGACGCTCCCGATCTCGGCGGCGTGAATCCCAAACGAGCATTGATGACCTACTGGGCGCTCGGCAGCCGCGAGATGGTCGGCGTTGAGTACCTGCACAACACGGCCAAGATTCCCCAAGGTGGCTACTTCCTGTTCGCCGCACTGCGAATCCGAGACTGTCACGGCGGCCCCGGCCGAGCGATCGTACTGCATTGAGTTTGGCCGCATGCCGACTGCGGTCAATCTGGAAGTTGATCGTTGGCGCAATGTCTCGGTTCTGCCAGCCTCAGCGACGCTAGCCAGCCGAGCGCGATGACGCCGCTGATGCCGACGAACACACGCTCAAACCGTAACACGTCCACCAGCCAGCCGACAAACGGCGAGAAAAAAAACGGCACGGCCAGACAGGCGTGCAAGGTGCTCACATAGAGCGGGTGCTGCTCCGCTTCGGAGAGTTCCAGGGCGTAGTTCGTCAGCGTCTTGATCGTCACCGGAGTCAGACCCAGGAAGAAAAACGTCACCCAAAAATGCTTCGACTCAAAACCATCCCAACCGCTCGTGAAGAGCAACGCCAGCAGCGGGACGAGCGCTGTTCCGAAGACTTGCAGTTGCAGCGAAAGCCGATTGCCAAACCGGTCTGCGAGCTTTCCGGAGATGAAACTGAAGACGCCAACGGCCACGTTTTGAGCAATCACCCACAGCATCAACTGATAGCCGAGTTGCTCCTTCGAGACATGCCGCTGACCCAGCGCCTGAAAATGCGGAAACAACAATTGGATTGCGATGAACAACATCGCCACGACCGCCAGCCAGCGGAAATGAGCGTCACGCCGCAAGAGCTGGATCGAGGCTCGTAACCCGCCGTGATGCTCGGACTCCGGTCCACTCAGTTCATCGGCCGGCTCACGCACGGCGAAGCAACACGCTCCCGCCAGCAGAAACCCGAACCCAGAAAAGCCGAAAATCCAACCGAAGCCGTGATCCGGAAAACTCAGCCAGTGCTGTAGCAAGAACCACGCGCCGACCACCGACGCCACTGAGCCAACGATGCCCGAAAGCCCCAGTAACTCGCCACGTCGGTCCGCCCGAATCAACTTGCCCTGCAACGTTCCGAACGACAGTTGGTTCAGTCCGCTGGAAACGAAGAACACCAGATACAGGAACAAGAATACAGTCGGCAGCCACGGTTGCCGCTTGTCTTCCAGCATGAGCCACAGCACCGACAGCACGATCAACGGAATACCCAGGCCGACGGACGTGCCCAGCAAGCTCCACTTCTTATGCCGTGCCTGCCGCAACCGCCGTGCAAACAGCATCGGTGGCAAGCTCTGCCCGAAGCGGTTCAACACCGGCAAGCACCCGCGCAGCCAACCGGCTCCCGCGATGCTGTCTAGGAACGCCGGAATGATCACGCTCTCGGTTTTGAAAATCCACGCGAACCGCAGCAGTACTGAGTACGCCGAAAGCGCCAAAAGGTTGTGTGGTTCCAACGCACGGATGGATGGCTCGGCGGGCTCGTCAACCGCGGCTTCTTGCGTCGGTTCTGAAAGAGTCATGCCGGCTCTTTAGCCAACAACGGCAAAACCGTCGATAGATGGTGATGATCTCGTAGCGGCAAGTTGACTTTCGCCAGCGCTGCGGGCTGGAATGCTCCGCCTTGATCGGCATCTTGGCGAATCTGAATTCACCAAGAGTGGGGCCGATGAGCTGCACTACAACTCATTGATTCGTGGAACTTCGACCGGAAAGGATCGCCACTGATGGGGAACCTGAAGCACATCTTATTTGTCGCTCTGACCGTCGTGGCGGCATCATTCGTCGTGGCCTGGATGCGGTTGGCTCGCAAGACTCAATCCCATGGTGTTCGCCCCGTTGGGAGCGATCAACTCGAAGGCCGACACACGGCATTCCATGCCGTCGTCGCATTCGTCTGCACGTTTTTCGACACGCTGGGGATCGGCAACTTTGCTCCGACCGCGGCGGCGTTTAAGTTTCGCGGTTCGGTGCCCGACGAGAAAATTCCGGGGACTCTGAATGTCGGCTATGCGATCCCGACCATCGCGCAGGCTTACATCTACATTGCGATCGTCGAAGTGGATTTCGGAACGCTCGTGCTGATGATCGCGGCTTCGGTGCTCGGAGCGTGGCTGGGAGCGGGAATTGTGGCACACTGGTCGCGGCGGACAATCCAACTCGGCATGGGTGGCGCGCTGCTTGCGGCGGCGGCGCTCATGTTGATGCGGCAGTTCAATGTCGGCCCGGCGGGAGGTGAGGCGCTCACGCTCGAAGGTCCGCTGCTCGGATTGGGGCTGGCGGCGAATTTCCTGCTGGGAGCGTTGATGACGCTGGGAATTGGGCTTTACGGGCCGTGCCTGATCCTCGTGAGCCTATTGGGAATGAACCCGCGCGCGGCGTTTCCGATTATGATGGGTTCCTGCGCCTTCCTGATGCCGGTGGGCGGAACGCGGTTCATCCGCGAAGGGAGCTACAGCGCGAGAACTTCGCTGGAGATGTCTCTCAGCGGCCTTCCGGCAGTGTTCATCGCGGCCTATCTCGTGAAAGAGATGCCTCTCGAATACGTTCGCTGGCTGGTGATGATCGCCGTGATCTACGCCGCGATGATGATGCTGCGATCCGCGTGGGCCGAGCGAAACGCAGCAACGTAACGGACTTGTCGCGGCAATGCCGCATTTAAACCAATCCGAAGTGCAAGCGAGGGATTTCCCCGCAGTTCCCTCGTCGGGCTTGTATTTCATCTTGGACGCCGATTGAAGGATTAGCCAGCCGTGGACTCGGTGTCGGACCCGGTTGCGTTTCGACCGTCTCAGGCGATAATCGAAGCCATCAAGCGTTAACCGTGCTTTGACTTTCGGTGTGCTTGCTCATCCCTCCAAAAGCTTTCCCCTCGGGAGCCTTCTCATGCGGCGTCAGTTTTCGCGAGTTGCTTTCGTTCAAACGTTCCGGGTGTTCGGAGTGTTGACCACCGTGGCAGCTTTGGCGATCAGTGGCCTGAACTTGTCGACCTCGGCGGAACCGAACACCAAGCCAAAGCCAGAGTCGAAAAAAGAAAAGGACAACGACAAAAAGCTGAAGTTTGTGGAGCAGCTTTCCGGGTTCGATCATTGGGTTACGAGCGTGGCGTTCTCACCAGACTGCAAGCAGCTTGCCGTTGGCAGCTATGAAACGGTTCAGTGGTTTGATGCCGGCAAGGCCACGAAGACCGCAAGTTGGAAGGTCGCTGGCGGATACGTGCGGTCGCTGGCGTTCTTGCCCGGCGGCGAGAAGCTGGTCGTCGGAGCGTACCAGTCGGCGTCAATTTGGGACGTCGCCTCCGGTCAGAAAGAGCGCGACTTGCCAAAGCATCGCGGAGTCGTCACGCGGATCGTTGTCTCTCCCGACGGGAAGTTGCTGGCGACGTCCAGCGATGATGAAACCGTGCGGCTGATTCGAATCGCCGACGGCGAACTGATCCGATCGTTCGCGCAGGACGGCGAGCCGGTTCAAGGTGTCGCGTTTTCGCCGGATGGCAAGTTGCTCGCGACGGCGCTGGGAGACGACACGCGCGTCACACGACCGGGTTCGGCCAAACTTTGGAATGCGGAGACCGGTGAAACGGTTCGCACGTTCGAGGGCCTCCTGAAAGCCGCGACGGCAGTCGCGTTCACCGCCGACGGGCAGCGGCTGATCGTGACGAGCGTTGATGAGAAGGCGTACGTCTTCGAGACCGACTCCGGCAAGCCGCTGGGTTTCTTCGGCGGACACAGCCGGCCGGTGAATTGCATCGTGATGAGTTTTGACGGAAAGACCGCGATCACTGGCAGCGGCGGCCGAGCGCGCGGCAAGAACGAAATCAAACTGTGGCACGTTGCCGACGGCGAAGAATTGGCCGTGGCCGACGAGCATCAGGCCAAGGTTGCGGCACTCGCGCTCTCGCCGGACGGCAAGCGACTCGCGTCGGTTGGCTACGATCAAACCGCGTACTTGTGGGATATTTCATCTCAAAGTTCCAACCCCGCTGCCGCGGCCGTTGTGGCCGGCGATGCCAACTCGGAGTCGGCTGTCGGGGCTGACAACGCCAACAAAGACAACGCGGTGGCCGAATCGAAGCCGCTGAAATGTGGCATCATCGGTTTGGACACGTCGCATGCAATCGCGTTCACGAAAACGCTCAACGCCGAAAAACAAAGAGCCGAGGTCGCCGGCTGTCGACTCGTGGCGGCATATCCGAAAGGCAGTCCGGACATCGAATCCAGCGTCTCTCGCGTGCCGGATTACACGGAACAGATGAAGAAGATGGGTGCCGAGATCGTCGATTCGATCGACGAACTGGTGACGCGCGTCGATGCCGTGATGCTCGAAACGAACGACGGCCGGCCGCACTATGAACAGATCATTCCGGTGCTGAAGGCGGGAAAGCCCTGCTTCATCGACAAGCCGATCGCCGGCAGTTTGACCGACGCCGTCGCGATCTTTGAAGCGGCCAAGAAGTACAAGACGCCGATCTTCTCGTCGTCGTCGCTGCGTTTCGGCAAGACGACGCTCGCCGCGCGAGCCGGCTCGCTGGGCAAGATCACTCGCTGCGAAACCTCCAGCCCGGCGAGTCTGGAGAAGACGCATCCCGACTTGTTCTGGTATGGCATTCACGGTGTCGAATCGCTGTTCACGGTGATGGGCACCGGATGCGTGTCGGTCAAACGCGGCACGACTGCGGATGGCAAGATCGAAGTCGTCGGCCAATGGACCGACGGCCGAGTCGGCATCTTCCGCGAAGGCCAAGGCTACGAAGGCAAAGCGACCGGCGACAAAGGTGAAGGCCCGGTCGGCAGCTACGACGGCTACGACCCACTGCTGTTCGAGATGATCGCGTTCTTCCGCTCCGGCAAGCCGCCGGTCGGCGAACTAGAGACACTCGAAATCTATGCCTTCATGGAAGCCGCCGACGAAAGCAAACGGCAAAACGGCGCCAGCATCACGCTTGAAAGCGTCCTCGCCAAAGCACGCGCCGAAGCGGCGAAGAAGATCGTAGAACTGAAGTGACTCGGGGGTTTGCGTGGAAGCGGTCATCAAAGACTTTGTCAGTTCTTCCCGCCGGGCAATTCGATCAGCGTCTGGGTCTTCACGACGGCGCAGCTCTCGGGAAACGTGTGGAACGCGTGGACCAGGAGGCTGCGGGGAAAGAGATCAACTTGTAAATAACTGATCGCGGCTGGGGCGAGCCGATTGGGGGTTGCGAAGATGTGCCCTAAGGTGGCTTTGTGGCAGTCGGTGGAGAACTCGTCGTGCAGGTGCAGAAACACTTCGGGATCCAGTCGTTCGACTTGAAAGCCCAAGTGATAGCCGACGCCACCGGGAAACCACAACGATTCGTCGCGGCTGCCGCGCAGTTTCCTTTCGAACAAACATTCGCGGTGCGGCAGCGGCTGTTCCCGCGGAGCCATCACTTCGCACAACGTGTGTCCGGCGGCTCGCAGTTCCAACAGGTGTCCGGCATCGCAAATCGCCACATGGGCGCTGAAGCCATCTTGAGCGACCGTTGTCCGTTCATAGATCACCAGCAGTTCCGGATGGACCGAGCGACCAAAGACGGCGAGGTTCAACTCCGACACATTCGGTCTGACGAATCCGACACTCATGACGCTTCTTTCGCAGGGGACTGACGAACGCTGGCCCGCGAGCCACGAGAGATTCTATTCTTGTCTTTCAGCCTGGCGAAAGTCGTCACTCCGCAAAATTGGTCCGCGCCAAAAAGTTGTTTGCAAGGAGCTTTGAAACTCTTGACTACCAAACCCATCGCTTCACGTGACTGGTGCAGCGAGTTGCTCCATCTTGAGCAGCCGGCGTTTGAGATCGATGCCGCGAGGAGCGGAGAAGCCGACCAATTCACCGCGACTACCGACAACTCGATGGCATGGGATGATGATCGGAATGTGATTCGAGGCCATGACCGCTCCGACCGCTCGCGCGGCGTTCGGAGAACCGACACGAGCCGCCAGGTCGCCGTAGCTGATCGTTTCGCCAAAGCCAATTCCTCGCGTGGCGTTCAGCACTCGCTGCGCGAATGGCGTGCGATGATCGATTTCCACGTCGATATCGTCGAACGAAACCACTTCACCGGAAGCAAATCTCTCCAACCGCTGTCGTAATTCGGGCTGCCAATCAACTTCGTCCAATCGATCGTTGATAAGGAGCTTGATTCTGCGTAAAGCATCCTCGGCGCGTCGATGACCGATTGTCAGCAACGACACGCGATGGTCTCGGCCCAGCAGACAAAACCAGCCCAGTGGAGTGGAAAACGCACTGACGTGCAGACGCATGGGGAATCTCCTTGGTTGTACGAATGCCGGTCGCTTCAAGCGGCCGGAACGATGACCGTTGTGGCCTCGGCATTCGCCCAGAAACGTTCTTTGACCTGTCCAAGAGGTACCAATAGAATGCGATTGATTTTTGGGGAAGGGCGGCGCTGGTGGCCAGCACGCTTCACAAACAAGCCGGCGTGAGGGATCCTCGCAGCGACGCTTGGCGATGCGAATGCGATGCCTCACGTTTTTTATTGTCAAAGGACTTGCCGATGTTGCCCTTCGACTCATACGTCGACGACTTTTACTGCAACATGAACCTCAACACCGAGATGCCCTTGCCGGCGGCTCGTGAGACGATCCTGAGCTTTTTTGAGCGTGTGCAGAAATCTTATCCGTCAATGCGCAACTTCTACACGCGCGAGAGCGGCGATTGTGTCTTGGAAGAGGACAAGGACCAAGGCCATCAGCGCTGGCTGTCGGTCGAGCCGAAGCGTGTTTGCAGCGCGTATCTCAATCCCCCCGACATCGACGTCGCGTTTCAGCAGCACATGCTGGTGCTGGAATTGTTGCCGTACATGCTGTCGGTCAGCCCGCTGGACTGCGAGGCGCTCGATTACATGATGGGCTTCGAGTTGAACTATCGCGGCAATCACGACGAGTTGGTCGCGGAGGCGCTGGGCGGCTGTCCGGCGATCGAAGGGCTACTGCAAGTATCGGGTGCTCGCGTGCTGAATTACGAGCCGTCGATTACGATGACCCTCAACGACACGTGCCGGCTGCAGGCGCGGTTGATGATCGAGACGCGCACCAGTGCCTATCACGTCCGTCGCGGCGAGTACCCCGAAGAGCACATCAGCGTGTACTTCACGCTGCGTCAGTACGGCAGCCTGGAGCCGGGCGTCTCGTTCGACGAAACGCTGCACACGCTCCGCGGCCGCTGCGAAGAAATGCTGGAAGAGTGCGTGGTCGAGCGAGTGCTGCGGCCGCTGGCGCAAGCGATCTCGGCGAAATAGCTCGACGCTGACTCCCTCCTGCTCAGTCCCCTCTCCCTTTGGGAGAGGGCTAGGGTGAGGGAGCCAAGCGTCGTTTGACATTGATTGCAAATCCGAACTCACACATTCGTGCAACCAGTGACTTTGGAAAGCCCAATGATCTGATACCTTCACCCCGACCTCTTTCCCAAGGGGAGGGAGGCAGACAACAACTGAGTTCTCACACCGCAAGGAGCTTCCCCCGTGTCCGCACAACTCAGCCAGTTCACGAAATCACTCACTGTCGAAACCGCGTTCACGGTGCTGGCCGTCGCAAAGTCTTTGAAGTCCAAAGGCAAGGACGTCGTCGAACTCGAAATCGGCGACAGTCCATTCGACAGCACGGCCTCGGCGAAGAGCTTCGGCGTGCAGGCGATTCAGGCGAATCAATCGCACTATTGCCCATCGCCCGGCTTGCCGGAGTTCCGTGACGCCGCGGCCCGATTCGTGCGCGAGGAATTCGGCATCCCAGCCGAGGCGAAGAACGTCGTCGTCGGCCCCGGTGCGAAAGTGTTCGAACAATTCTTCTGCGAAGCGTTCCTCGATCCGAATGACGGAGTGCTCGTCTTCAGCCCGTACTTTCCAACGTACACGCCGAATATTTTTCGTCGCGGAGCTCGTGCCGTCTTCAAACCATTGAAACAATCAAATGGTTTCAGGCCGGTGATCGCGGACATCGAGGCGTTTCTGCGCGACGATCCGAAACCGAAGGCCATCTTCTTGAACTCGCCGCACAACCCGACCGGCGGCGTGCAGACCGAACAAGATTTAGTTGAGATCGCCGACCTGATCCGCGGCAAGAACATTGCGGTGCTCAGCGACGAGCCGTATTGCCACATGGTTTGGAAGGGCAAGCATCACTCGCTGCTGGCTCAGCCCGGCATGATGGAGCAGTGCGTGGCCGCGTACACGTTCAGCAAAAGCTACAGCATGAGCGGCTGGCGTCTGGGCTTCGCGGTCTCGTCGGCCGAGATCGTGGACTCGATCAGCAAGATGATCAACACCACGCTGAGCTGCACACCGCCGCTCGTGCAACTCGCCGGCAAGGCCGCGCTGGAACGAGACTCCGCCGAGCGTGACGCCGTCATGGCCAAGTTCCGCGAGAAGGTCGTGCTGCTGACAAACGGCCTGAACCAGATCGACGGCTTCAAAACGCTCGACCCGACCGCGACGTTCTACGTCTTCCCGAACGTCGCCCCGATCTGCAACAAGCTAGGCATCAAGAGCCACGGTCTCGCGCTGTACCTGCTGGAGGGAGCCGACGACAACTTCGGCCTCGCCTGCCTGGGTGGCGAATGCTTCGGCGAGGCCGGCGCCGGCTTCCTCCGCTTCAGTTGCGCCGAACCCAACAACCGCCTGCAACAAGCGGTGGACTTCATCCCCGTCGCGTTGTCGCGCACCGATCGCATCGCCGCGTACCTCGAAACGCATCCACAGTTCCGGCTGACGACGCCGTATGCGGTCGAGGGGTGAGGCGGAGATCACTTGCTCGTGACTTCGTTTTGCGGAACTGAGCTATGGAATTGCACGAGAGTTCACTTTCGTCATTCCGATATTGCGAGGGGTACCCGGAGCGGTACTTGACAGCCCGACGAAGCAACATTCGTTGGGCCATCGGCTGCTTTGGTCCGTTTTTGTGTGCGTCGATCGTGGGATTGTTCTTCGCAGCTTACGGCTTCAATGCAGCGTCGAGATTCGCTGCAACTCTTCGATTGGTCGAGTTGTTTTTGTTTGCTTGCTACTTCGGTCATTTGCTTTGGGATGGTGTTTGCGTCGCGCGACGCACATGCATCGTCCCGTATTTCCAACAGACACTTGAGGACATCCACACTTTCGCTCAAGGTGAGGCCATCGCGAAACACTGCCAAGAATTGGATGCGATGTCGCTCGAATTGGGAGTTTCACCATTATCCACATTTGGGTTCAACGATGATTTCTATGGGGAGGAATTGGTGTGGCATCCGGCTGACAAAGGCTTGGCGACCGTGACGAGATTGATCCAAGCACTTCGCGCGAGCGATCCACTGAAACTCTCGGATCAAGATCAGGTCATCTCCGAATTGGTTGCAATCGAAAATGCGCTACGAAAGGCATCAGAGCAGAGTGTCATGTTCTGCTTGCTACTGAGGACGTCTGGTGTTACCAACGCGATTGAGTGGGAGCAGCGAAAAGGCTCTTGCTTTTGAAGAAGGCAGCTTTCTGGTCGAGCGCATTTCGATTCACGCGAACGTCTGCCACGGGCAGGCTTGCATCGCGGCGACTCGGATTCCGGTGCCTCCCGCCGTGTGGATGTTTGCGAACGGCGGAACGGCGATCACCGACCTCTTTCGCCCCTGCCGGGGCTTGGCCCTCGTCGGTTGATCTCGCTACCCACCGTTGAAACGGTGGGCGATTTTCGAGATGTCCCTGGCGGGAGAAAACGTGGACGCCGATTCAACGTCGGAGTTGAGGACGCTCCGTGATTCGCCCCGAAGGGGCCGCAACAAATCAGCCCAGGGCAACGCCCTGGGTGAGAGATGCCGTGAAACGCCAAGCCCTGAAAGGGCGAAACAATCCGAGGCGAATTGCCACCGTTTTGTTTCGCCCTTTCAGGGCTGAATGCCTGATGTCGAACCATTTCCTGGGGCGGCGCTTCGCTCTGCCCCAGGCTGATTTGTTGCAGCCCTTTCAGGGCTTCGGCCGTTCTGTTTCACTGACCCAGGGCGTTGCTCTGGGCTGGCATGTTGCGGCCCTTCGGGCCAAATCGCATGTGACAATTCGGGAACCAACGGCATGTCTCAATCGTTCGTGAAGAACCTGATTCATCTCGTGTACAGCACGAAGCACCGTCAGGCTTGGATTCCCAAGGAGCACCGCGACGGACTGTTCGCGTATCAGGCAGGGATCTTCAAGGAATGGGAGAGTCCGGCGTTGGTGATTGGCGGAGTCGAAGATCACGTCCATGCGCTGTTCTCGCTATCGAAAAATCACACGCTGAAAAAGGTTGTCGAAGAGGTCAAAAAAGGCAGTTCGAAATGGATGAAGGTGGATGGGCCACGAATCGCCGAGTTCTTTTGGCAGGCTGGCCACGCAGGTTTCTCCGTGAGCCAATCCAACGTGGCGGAGGTGACTCGATATATCGAGAACCAGAAAGAGCATCACCGCAAGATGACGTTTCAGGACGAACTCCGTGCGTTGTTCCAACGGCATGGAGTAGAATTTGATGAGAGATATGTTTGGGATTGAAGTGCGAGACATCCGCCACAACCGAAATTGTTTCGCCCTTTCAGGGCTTTCGATTTTGGCAATCACTGACCCAGGGCGTTGCCCTGGGCTCGTTTGTTGCGGCCCCTTCGGGGCGGAACGTTCAGGAAACTCTGAGGTACGCGATGGCCAAGATACTTTTCACGCGCGTAACGATTCTCGACTGCACGGGAGCCGAACCTTATCCGGGTGAAGTGCTTGTTGAGGGGACTCGCATCACGGCGATCGCTCGTAATGGCAACCGCTTGTCACGCGACAACGCTGATGTGATCGACGGTGGCGGGGCGACGCTGATGCCTGGGCTGATCGAATCGCACACGCACCTGAGCATCGACAATGCGGCCGATCTCGTGCAGATTGGCATGATTCCACCGGAGGAGACGACGCTAATTGCGGTGCGGAACGCGAAGTTGTACCTCGACTGTGGCATCACCAGTTGTATCAGTGCAGCGGCGGCGAAGCCTCGGACGGATGTGGTTATTCGCAATGCGATCAACAAGGGAGAGATCCCCGGTCCGCGGTTGCTGGCGGCAAGTCCGTGGCTGACGGTCACCGGAGGGCTGGGCGACATGCGCACGCTGTACATGCCGCACATGACCTCGATGGCGATCACGGTCGATGGGCCGGAGAATTTTCGTCGGGTGACCCGCGAATTGATTCGCGAAGGAGTGGACATCATCAAGCTCGTGATCTCCGGGGACACTTTCGTTCCGCACGCCCCGTCACACAGCACGGTGATGAGCGAAGCGGAAGTCGCCGCGGCAGCGGAGGTCGTTCACGCTCACGGCAAGCGGATGAGTGCTCATGCTCGCAGCGCGGGTTCCGTCAAGCTCGCGGTGAAGCACGGCGTCAAGGTGATCTACCATGCCAACTTCGCCGACGAGGAAGCGATCGACCTGCTGGAAGCGAACAAGGACTGGGTCTTCGTGAGTCCGAACATCGGCTTCACGGCGACGGCATCCTACGAAGGGGAGAAGTGGTTCACCGAGCAGCAAGTCCAAGACTTCGGCTTCCGCGAGGAACTGGCCGGTGCCGCGAAAGGACTCAAGGAGTTGAAGAAACGCGGTATTCGCATCTTGGGTGGCGGCGATTACGGCTTCTTCGTAACGCCGCATGGTCAGAACGCGCGCGACCTCGAACATCTCATCCGTTACTGCGAGTTCACGCCGATGGAAGCACTCCTCACGATGACCAAGCACGGCGGAGCGGCGATGGACCTGCCGAATGAACTCGGACAGATTCAAGAAGGATTTCTCGCCGATCTGCTGCTGGTGGCAGGCGACCCGCTCGTCGATCCGAAAGTGCTGCTCGACCGCAACAAACTACTCGCCGTCATGAAAAACGGAGAGTTCCATCGGCGGCCGGCATGAGCAACGAGCAGGAGTCATTCGTGATCGCCGCAGCCCCAATGAGTTGCGGCCGCTTGGTCCGTTGCGTTAGGCGGTGGCTACGACACGGCGACCTCGGAGGGAACTGCTGGTGAAGGGAAGCGGGACCGAGCGAAAAGCGATTCCAGCACCGTGGCGTGGCGCAAATTCGGGTCGCGGGGATTCAGTCGATGCAGTTTTCCCCGGCGAGTTTTCGCCACCAAGACGCCCTCAGGTGAGACGGACACGACGACCCAAAATTTGTCCACGCAATACGAATAACCGTCGCCATTCGATGCGGGAGCGACCAGCCGAGCCCTCTGGCCTGGATGCACGCTGGTTTTTGTCTTGCGATAGACGATGAGGTCGTCGACCTTAAAACTGCGTAACGTCACTTCGGCCTCTCCTAAACCACCTGGTCTCCCATTGTGTCGACTTTCTTCAAGTGCGGCAGGTAAATAATAGGTAAGCCCGTCGCACAGGAACAGTCTGGCGAAATGGTAATTTTCGGTAAGTGAACAGTGAAGGGGTTGTGAAGACCTGCTAAAAGAATTCCCGCTACCCCGCTGGGAGCTTATTGGGAACATCATGCCGCAACCGGATACGAATGTGACTGGTGATGGAATTTCAAGCTCGACGTCTCTGTTGCGGCGGCGGCTTGTCAGTTGGGGGCGTTGGAGCGGGCCGGTGTTGTGGATCTACCTGATCGCGCAGTTGATTGGAACGCACATTCCGAGTTCCGAACGATTGTTGCCGGCCGAAACCAACGACAAGTGGCTGCACTTCGGCATGTACTCTGGGTTGGTGTTTCTCGCGGCCACGCGGTACTCGATCAACAAGGCAGTTACGTGGCGAATCATGCTTGGCATTTGGGTGGCGGCGGCTTTGCTGGGGGCACTGGATGAGGTCACTCAAATGATTCCGGGCATCCGTCGACATGCGGACGTGGCCGATTGGATCGCGGATATTTGCGGCGCCGCTGGCGGGTTGCTCGCGTGGCACATCGTCCGACGAGCGATTGCGCGCTCCATGCGGCGCGTCGATTGAGCTGCGGCCGACGCGGCAGAGCGTTGCCATCCGCAATCGCCTATCTCACTCGTACAGGGCGGCGAGTTGCGACTCGTACTTCGCCAGAATGTGTCGGCGGCGGACTTTCATGGTGGCCGTCAGCTCGTTGTCCGCGAGCTGGAACGGGCGATCCAACAGCAGGCACTTTTTGACCCGCTCCGGCTGGCTGACGACTTGCATGAGGGCATCAATGCGCGCTTGCATGAAGTCCAACAACCGCAAAGAGCGAATAAAGCCGTCTGCTTCTTCGAAGTCGCAGCCGAGTGTCTCGGCGTGAGTCCTCAGCAGCGGAACGTTGGGTACGATCAACGCGCTGATGAAGTGCCGGCCGTCTCCGTAAACGACGGCTTGATCGATATACGGATCACTGGCCAACAGCCGTTCCAGTTCGCTGGGAGCGATGTTCTTGCCGGCTGACGTCACAAAGAGGTCCTTCTTTCGATCGGTGATCGTCAGAAAACCTTCGTCATCGATCTTGCCGACATCGCCTGTGTGCAGCCAGCCGTCTTGAATCGTCTCGGCGGTCGCGGCCGGATTATTCCAGTAGCCCCGCATGACGTGCGGGCCCTTGGTCAAGATTTCGCCATCGTCGGCGATGCGCACGTGCACGTCTTCGATCGCGCGGCCGACCGAGCCGATCTTGTACGCCTCTTGGTGATTGAACGAGATCACCGGCGAACTTTCCGTCAGCCCATAACCTTCGAGCAACGGAATGCCGGCGGCGAAGAACGCTTGGCAGACGTGTCGCGGCAGCGGAGCTCCTCCGGAAGTCAGTTGCCTCATGTTCGGGCCGAAGATCTGTCGCAGTCGAGCGGTTCGTTCTTCGGGCGGCAACGCTTCGACGCTGTTCCAGACCTTCTCGTAGAATCGCGGGACGGCGGTCAGCCACGTCGGCTGTATCTCCGCTAGGTTGACGAGCAGCATGTCGATCGATTCGGCGAACGCGACCGTGATGCCGGCCCACGTCGTGAGGTAATGATCGACCGTCCGTGCATAAATGTGACTGTACGGCAGCCAGCTCAGCAACAGGTCGTCTGGTTTCAGAAACGAGATCTTGCACGTCCCGGCCGCGTTCGACAGCAGGTTGTGATGCGAAAGCATCACGCCTTTCGGATTGCCGGTCGTGCCGCTGGTGTAAATGATCGTCGCCAAATCATTACCTGTGAGCGTCGCCTCGCGCCGCGCGATTTCCTCGAACAGCGCGTCGCCTAAGCGCCTCCCGCGATGCTTGAGTCCTTCCCAGGTGAGCCGTTTCAGGCGGCAAGCGGCCGGCATGGCGATGGGCTCGAACGAGACGATGAAATCGAGCGTTGGCAACGACGCCAGCGCGGCGAAGACTTTGTCGGCCTGAGTTTGACCGCTGACGATGATGCCGCGGCTTTCGCTGTGTCCGACTTGGTACTCGACCTGCGCGGAGGCAAGCGGCGCATGCAGTGGCACGTTGCAGGCACCGGCACTGAGGATCGCGTGATCGGCGATGAACCACTCGTACCGATTTTCACTAAGGATGGCGATTCGATCTTCCGGTTGAACGCCGAGCGAAACCAGTCCCGCCGCGGCCCAATCGGCTTGGCGGCGGTAGTCGGTCCACGTCAGATCGTGATACAGCCCGTGCTGCTTGTGCCGAAGCGCCACCTTCGGCCCCAATCGCGCCGCCGTTCGGCGGTGCAAATCACACAGATGCCAATCGCTCATCCTGGTCTCTCCGGAAATGACCGAACCGCGCCGTTGGCTGTTTGGCAGCGACGCTGTCCGACGCGACGAGTGGCACGATAGGCACTCGTGGAAAGCCTGGCTAGGCGTAGCGTTCGCAGAGTCCTCTTGGCCGGATTTGTGGCCGGAAGTAGCATGCCGCTCCTGCGGAAGTCAGGCTTCCGATGCGTGGCAGCTAACGAAGGATCGATGGCAAAAGAGTCTTCGGTTGTAATTGATGCGCGCCGTGCGCGCAATTGGTCCCCTCTCCCCCGCCGCAGGGGAGAGGGTTAGGGTGAGGGGGCCGAGCGCTCCACCGGCCGATAAGCCCCCTCACCCCAGCCCTCTCCCCCGATGCGGGGGAGAGGGAGCAAGGTTGCGGGCGAAGCCCGCGTTGAGCCAGGGAAGGCCGAATCATGGCGAGTGCGAGTTTGAATCGCCAATTGAAAGAACTTGAGGTGCGGCGGATTTGCGTGATCAAGCCCAGCGCCTTGGGCGATGTCGTGCAGTCGTTACCGCTGTTGCCCGTGCTGCGCGAACGTTTCCCGGCGGCGAGCATCTCGTGGGTCATCAATCGCGAACTGGCGGAGTTGCTGGAGGGGCATCCGCATCTCGAGGAGTTGCTGATCTTTCACCGTCGCGGCACGGCTCGGCAGTACCTGCGTCTGCTGCGTGAATTGCGGCAGCGCGAGTTCGATCTGGTGTTTGACTTGCAAGGCTTGATGCGGTCGGGCGTGATGGCGGCAGCCACGCAAGCACCGCTACGCGTCGGGTTAGAAACGTCGCGCGAGGGGTCGGGGCTGGCGTGTCACATCACGGTTCCTGGCACGGGCCGCTCGGTGCCGGCGTTTCAGCGCTACTGGCGAGTCGCCGAGGAACTCGGCGCCGCCGGTCGCTCGCCGCGAACGATCATTTCCGTGAGTGAGGCCGATCGAGCGTGGGCGACGAAGCAGTTGTGCAGGCTCACGGGACCGGTCCTGGCGATTCATCCGGGAGCACGCTGGATCACGAAGCGTTGGCCTGTTGAGAAGTTCGCTGTCGTGGCTAACAAGGCGATGCGGCAGTTTGGATTTTCCATCGTCCTGTTGGGCAGTAAGAACGAAGTTTCGGTCACCAACGAATTGCAGACGCTGCTCGAACGGTTCGTGCCATGGAAGCCGGTGCTGAACCTGACGGGGCAAACGACGCTCAAACAATTGTCGGCGCTGCTGTCGGCGGTCGACATCGTGTTGACGAACGACTCGGGGCCAATGCATCTTGCCGCCGGGTTGGGGACGTCCGTCTTGGGCGCCTTTACCTGTACGAGTCCGATTATCTCCGGCCCGCCGGGAACTCAGCACGAATTGGTAGCGACAGAAGTTTCCTGCGCCGCGAGCTACAAAAAACAGTGTCCTCACGCCGGCCGAGGGCATTTGTGTTGTATGGACGAGCTCACAACGGAGCGTGTCTGCCAAGCACTCACGCGACTGTTTGAGAAGCAATCCTTGGGTTCCAAAGCCGCTTGAGGTCTCCGCGATGTCGTGCCCGGCAACTGGCCTTCGATTCCCACTGACGCTTCGCCATGCGTGGCGTCTGAGCGATCCCACGTCGGGCACGTTGCGTGTGTGTGACGCACTCGGCGCCGCCACCCACCAGCAACGTCTTTCCACCAGTCGTGGCGATTATTGGATCTGTTCGGAGACCGGCCAGTTGGCCCGCGCGGAGCACATCGAAACTCCGACCACGCTGTACGACGCCTATTGGCAGCAACGCATTGATCAACGCCCGTCGGACGAAGAAACGCGCCGCGAACACGCCCGGCACTTGGCGAAAGTTCGTCAGTTTGAATCGTATCGGCAGACTGGTCGGCTGTTCGAGGTCGGCAGTGGGTTGGGCCACTTGCTGTACGCGGCCCATGAGCTTGGATGGCGGGCCGACGGGAACGAACTTTCGCCGCTGGCCGGTCGGTTTGCCGAGTCGTCGTCAGGCGCTCGCGTCATTTCCGGACCGATGGAAAATGTGCAACTCGAAAGCGCTGCGTACGACGTGATCCTGATGGACAACGTTTTCGAGCATCTGCTGGCTCCACGCGCCGTGCTGCACGCCGTGGCCGCGGCCTTGCGCCCGGGAGGCGTGATCTATTTGCACACGCTCTGTGCACAGAGTCTGAGCGTCTGGTGGAATCCTCGTGATTGGTACTACTTCAACAGGCAACATTATTTCGTTCCCACTCGAATCAGCATGGCCTACTACTTCGCGGGCGCGGGATTGGAAGTGGTGTCGCAGCGGACGCGCGGATTCACGTTCGGCAGTGTCGATGGCTTTGACGACGGACGTAAACCTCGGCATCGAACTGCGTTTGAAAAGCCCTGTGCCTATCTGGCCGCGCGCTTGGGGCTGGGCCACCGTATCGAATTCGTCGTCCGCCGCATCGCGAGTCCCGCGTCCGCGGCTCAATCCAACACAATACAATTGGCTCAACGTCGAGCTGCATGAGCATCAACCTGTCAACGATCCACTGACCCCTGACTCCCGACCCCTAATTCCGGAACGCAAGGATGTGGTGCTCAAAATGCCAAGCTGACGTCGCGGCCGAGGTCTCGTCGGACAACCAGCGTGTGTTTTGCACCATTTGTGCGACGTTGCTGAGCACGGTTGATCTGCCACCGGCTAGGCCGATGGAAAAGTCGGTCTCGGACAAAACAAAGGACGCTCGCGAATTGCTGCAACGTTGGTCGAGCGGCCAGCCATTGGACCCGTTCGGACCACCCTCGCGCTCGATTGAGATCGGCAGCCTGCCAAGCGTATCGTCGATCGCGACAGCGACTGCGCCTACTGAGGAATCGTTGCTGCCGCCGAGCACGAACGCATTGGCCTCGGTCACGAGTGGGAGCTTGCCTGCTTCGCCGATGATGGTCGGCAGACCGATGGTTTCGAACGCATCGCACTCGGAGGTGATCACGGCAACGTCGGTTGTGATGCGCACGCCGTCGGTCCCTGTCGTCGCAGCCATCCCCAATCCGCTGAAAGGGGACGTTGCCAACGAACAGACGACTGCGACGTCGTCGTCCAGTCTCTTGGGTTCATCGCCGATCGCGCCGGTCCACGCTCACCCTGTTTGGCGAGTTGACGCGTCTCATGCCACTGATCCACAGGCTGGCTCGGCAAATCCCGCGACACCTCTTCGCGACGCGGCGGGTCCATTCGGGACCAAGGCAACCATTCCGGCCGAGAGTTCGTTCGACAACCAAACTTCGCGACGGTGGTTTCCGAACTGGGATTCCGCGGGCTGGCGTGCCAACCTGACGACCTCCAACAATTGGACGGCGACGGTCGGACAAATGCTGGCCTATGTCGGCGTGATTGGCTTGACCGCCGGAAGTTGTTTGGTCATTTGGAGCTTCTTCGGCGGACCGGCGAATTACGCTCCCACCGGTTGGCTCCTCACGACCGCCGGCCAGATGCTGCTGTTCTTTGGCGTCGTGACACTGGTCTCCGGCGGGTTGGACCAAACCACGGAGCAAGTCACGAAACGGATCGAACAGCTCGGCGATCACATCATTCGCATCGAACAAGCGGCTCGCGAGTTCGGCCTCCGTGGCGATGTTCCACCGAACCATTTTCCTCGCGAGACAAATGCCTCAATCGCATCAAGCCACGAACGCGCGGTAGTAGAAGAATAGCCCTGTGGCCGACGTCATCACGAGGTCGATCACCGACAGCCAACCGAGCCGCATGTGCAACCGGCTGTGCGCGCATGGGCCGGGCGGACGAGGCATCCGACGCAGAGCCAGCGTGATGGTTGCGGCCCACAGCAGAGGCGTTGAAATCGCAAAAACCAAGTGAATATTCAATGCCTGGCGCACCGCGTAAAGTTGCTCGGTCGACAAACTCGGCTGACGCTCGGACACGATCGTCTCCCAACCGCCGTGAATGAGTTGCACATCGACTTCAAACCCCGTCACGGCGACCAGCAGCACCCCACCCAGAAGCAACTGCAGATTGCGATGGGCGACGTACTTTCGCCGCACCTTCACCAGATACAAACTCGCGAGCTGCGCCGGAACAATCAACAGCAGCGCCGTCACGACGAAATCCAGCATAAAGGTCGATTGGTATCCCAGGAATCCGTGTTGCATGACGACGACTCAACAGGCATGTGGTCACGAAGATGGCGGGCGAAGAGTGACGACTCCGCCGCGTGCCGACAAGCTAACTGAACTTACTGGTTTTCTCTTTTCTCTCTCGATGTCGCCTCGGTCTGTGGTATACCTCGCACCGCCAAGTCCGACACAATTGGGAGACGCCTACACTAACCCGAAGCGTAAGCAAGGGCTGAAGTAACAGTTCCTCGCTTACGCTTCGGGTTAGTGTCGGGCTCGGCCACGCGCGGTATCAAACACCGCCGGTTCCGGTTCGCCGTTTGACACGGAGGTCGCGCATGCAAGTTACCGGCATCATTCCCGCTCGTTTGCAATCGACGCGCTTGCCGCGAAAGCTGTTGCTGGCGGAGACCGGTCGGCCGCTGATCCAGTACACGTGGGAAGCGGCATGTCGTGCGAGGTCTCTGTCGGAAGTGATCGTCGCGGCCGATGCGGCCGAAATCGTCGAGACAGTGCAACGTTTCGGCGGCCGATGTGAACTCACCGGCGAATATCCCAGCGGCACGGATCGGATCGCCGAGGTGGTCCGACATTGTTGCCAAGACGCGGACATCATCGTCAATGTGCAGGGCGATGAGCCCGAGATGGACCCCGCACACATCGACTTGCTCGTGGAATTGCTCAGACAGAATCCGCAAGCTCCGATGGCCACGTTGGCGACGCCGATCACGCATCGCGAACAACTTGACGATCCGTCCTGCGTGAAAGTCGTGTGCGGCTCGAATGGTCAAGCTCTGTATTTCAGTCGCTGTCCAATCCCGTTCTGCCGTGATTGCGATCCGGTTGAATTGCTCGCGAACGACTCGCCGTGGCGATTGCATTTGGGGATTTATGCCTATCGCCGTGACTTCTTACTCCGACTGGCGGCCTTGCCGCCGTCGCGACTGGAGCGGTTGGAGAAACTCGAACAGTTGCGCGTGCTGGAAGCCGGCGAAATGATTGTCGTTGGTGAAGTCGCTCACCGGTCAGTTGGCATCGACACGCCGGAGGACTATGCTCGGTTTGTTGCTCGGCATCGCAGCCGTGCGGCGTGAGTGAACCTTGAGCCAACAAGAATTATGACCAAGCATATCTTTGTGACCGGCGGTGTTGTCAGTTCGCTCGGCAAAGGGTTGACCTCGGCGTCGATCGGGTTGCTGTTGGAAAAACGCGGGCTGCGGGTACGGATGCAGAAGCTCGACCCCTACATCAATGTTGACCCCGGTACGATGAGCCCGTATCAGCACGGCGAGGTGTACGTGCTGGATGACGGTTCGGAGACGGACCTCGACCTCGGCCACTACGAACGGTTCACGCGCGGGCCGTTGACTCGCAAGTCGAACTATACGACCGGGCAGATTTACCTGCGAGTGATCGAGAAGGAACGTCGCGGCGAGTTTCTCGGCAAGACAGTGCAAGTGATTCCGCACATCACTGACGAGATCAAATCCGCCGTCCGCGGATTGGCCGGTCCGGACGTGGACGTCGTTATCACGGAGTTGGGCGGCACGGTCGGCGACATTGAAGGTCAGCCGTTCCTCGAAGCGATCCGCCAGATTCCGCTCGATATCGGCAAGGAGAATTGCCTCTTCATTCATCTGACGTTGGTGCCGTACCTGAAGGCCGCGCGTGAGCTAAAAACGAAACCGACGCAGCACAGCGTCGGTCTGTTGCGACAGATTGGTATTCAGCCGGACGTGCTGGTCGTGCGCACCGAACGGCCGCTCGGGAACGACAACATCGAGAAGATTGCGTTGTTTTGCAACGTCGAAAAGCGCGCCGTCATCGAAGAAGTCGACAAGGAATTCTCGATCTACGAAGTTCCCCTGGGACTGGTCGATCACGGCTTGGATCAGTTCGTCGTTGAAAAGCTCGGTTTGAAAGCCGGGCCGGTGGACATCACCGACTGGCGAAACTTTTTGCAGCGGCTGCGGCATCCGGAGCAGGAAGTGACAATCGCCGTCGTCGGCAAGTACATCGAGCACCGCGACGCGTACAAGTCGATTTACGAATCGCTCGATCATGCCGGCGTCGCCCACTCGGCACACGTGATCGTGAAGCGGATTGAGGCCGAGGAACTCGAGGAGCAAGGTCCGGACATGCTGCTCAAGGGCGTTGATGGCATACTGGTGCCGGGCGGTTTCGGCATGCGGGGCGTCGAGGGCAAGGTGCAGGCCGTGCGGTTCGCACGCGAGTGCGAAATTCCGTACTTCGGCATTTGTCTGGGCATGCAAACCGCCGTGATCGAATTCGCTCGCAACGTCCTGGGTTTCGACCGAGCCGATAGCACGGAGTTCACTTCTGACACGCCGCACCCGGTCATCTGCATGCTCGAAGAGCAGCGGTCGATCGTGAATCGCGGTGGCACGATGCGACTGGGGGCTCATCCTTGCGTGCTGCAACCGGACTCGAAAGCGGCGGCGGCCTACGAAAGCTCGCAGGTCTCGGAACGGCATCGGCATCGTTACGAATTCAATCCGGAATATCGTTCGCAGTTCGAGCAGGCAGGTTTGATCGCGACCGGCACCAGCCCAGACGGAAACTTGGTCGAGATCGTCGAGCTTCCCGACCATCCGTGGTTCGTGGCCGTGCAGTTCCATCCGGAATTCAAGTCAAAGCCCCTGGCCCCGCACCCGCTCTTCAAGGACTTCATCGAAGCCGCGCTGCAGCGGCATCACGAACGAGTGCAGATGTCCGTGGGATAAGAGTGTGCTCGTGAATCTTCACGGTCTGCTGAACATCGACAAGCCGCGCGGTTTGACATCGCGGCAAGTGACCGATGTCGTGAATCAGTTGCTGCGTGAGAGTGGCGTCTCGCGTTGGAACTTGCCCAAGATTGGGCATGCGGGAACGCTGGACCCCCTGGCGACGGGAGTCTTAGTGATTGGCATCGGCGCGGCAACGCGGCTAATGGACGTGTTGCATGCGCAACCCAAAGCTTATCGCGGTACGTTTCTGCTGGGCCGGCGCAGCGACACGGATGACGTGACCGGAAACGTACTCGATGTTCCCGGCGAGCCTGTTTCTCGAGTGACTGGCGATCTTCTGGCCGCGGCGCTGGACGAATTTCGCGGTCGCATCGAGCAAGTGCCGCCAGCCTTCTCGGCCGTGAAGGTGGAAGGCCAGCGCGCGTACAAGCTGGCTCGGCGCGGAAAATCGGTCGCGTTGCAGGCCAAGTCCGTCGACATTCATCGGTTGGAGATCGTGAGCTTCGAGTCCCCACAAGTGACGTTCGATATCGAATGCAGTTCCGGCACGTACATTCGCTCGCTGGGCCGTGATTTGGGCCAGCGACTCGGTTGCGGAGCCGTGATGAGCGCACTCGTGCGTACGCGCGTCGGGCCGTTCGAATTGGCTCAATCGATTCCGTTGGAGCAACTCACGTGCGACAACCTCGCTGACCATCTGTTGCCGTGCGTAGCCGCCGTTCGGCATTTGCCGGTCTACGTCTGCGACGGAGCCGAGCAAGAGAAGCTCGCTCATGGCGCCAGCATTCCACCGCGAATGACCGGTTGGAAGACGCCACATCCTTCCGTCGAAACAATGGACGCCACGGAAGCGTTTGCCTTGGTCGACGTGGCAAACCGTTTGCTCGCGATCGGCGGTTGGGACCACATCAAGCCGGAACTGCGCCCGCGAATTAATTTGGCGGCGGAAAACCAGCCGTTGTCTGTCGACGATCAGGACGCCGGCTGACGCCGGGAGCACGAACGTTATCGACGAATCGCGTTCGGCCGGCCCTCGGTCGATTGAATCGGACGATTTCGGCGCGGAACGACGATCTCAATGCCGGGAGCGATCCGAATTGACTTCGTTGGAGCCGGAGTTGTCTGCGTCTGCACGTCGGTCGTGAGCATGTCGGATTCTTGCGTCCGTCCGCCAATCGTCGATTTCGGCTGCGGCCACGTCCGTTGCGGAACCGGTTTCCAGCCCGAAACTAATGGCTCCTGTTGTACCTGTGTCTTCGGAGCGGTTCGCTGCGCGATTCGCAGCCGTTCCCGATAAATCTGCAATCCATCGACCGCGTGATACAGCGGACCGCATTCGGCGTTTTGGTGCCGATTGTTGTTTAAGTCTTGCGCCAGGCAGCGGAGGCCATTCTGGATCCAGTCTTCTTGCAATCGCGACTGCGGCAGAGCGACCATCAGCCATTCGAGCATGTGGCCGGAACTGTTGATGCGAGCGTTGAACTCGTCGCTGTATCCGGGACCTTTGAAGAAGTGAATTGAGAAGCTGCCGTCACTGTTTTGCAGCGAGCGGGCTTCCAGGATGAAACGTTGAATTTTCTGATCGGCTTCAAGCCAAACGCCACGCAGTGGCCGGCGAGATTGCAAGTACGAATTGCGGATATATGAGAGTGCGAACAATCCGTGAGTGCCTCCACAGGGACCGTCGTAGACTTTGGATGCCGTCTCGATGCGGACCAGTTCTTCCATACTCCAGTGTTCGCCCTTCTTGTTGACCCACTGAGCGTCTGGTTCGAGGTAATGAGCCAAGGCCCACAACGTCCACGTCATTTCTTCTTCGCGGTTCACGTCCATCTTGGCGTTGTTGATGATATCTCCGACCGTGACGGCCTGTCCGTCCGCGGTCTTGAAAACGTGAGTCATCGGCAGACGACACATTGTCAAGTAAGCCATGAACTGCGTCGGATGTCCTTCAAACCAGTATGGTTGCTTGAACGGATGGGCCTGTCCGCCGTGCGGCGTCTTCTGGAACAGCGATTCCCCTTGGAACGTGACTCCGCTGGAGGCCCATTCCAAAGCGTTGACTTTGCGACCATCTTTGGTCTTCAACACGAAGTCCTGTCGGTACGCCAGCAGGCCGTGAATGATCTGCCACGGCGTGTGGACGTCGGCGGTCAGAAATCGTCGGCCCGAAACATCGATCGCCTCGTTGATCAGTTGCAGCAGCGGATCCACCGACTGCGGGGCGGGTTCCTCGACATTGCGGCCTGGTGCTGGCGAGTTATTCGGCGGATCTGAAAACGGTCTGGGGGCTTCGCCAGGGCGATCCGCCGCCGGCTGTCGGTACAGTTCGATGGGAACTTTGAACTGCAAGTTGAGGTCGATGGCGACTTTCGGCTTCGTGGACTCGCGGGGCTCTCCCTGCGATGGCAATGCTGACTGCACCGGCAGACCTTGTTCCGGCAGCGGCTGTAGAGCCTCGGTGGATTTTTCGTCCGCTAGAAACTCTCCGGTCTGCGGGTCAACATCCGGGCTGACCGCGGCAAAGCGCTCTTTTTGAGCCGGTGGTGACGTGGCCTCGTCGGAGTACACCGCGTTCGATGAACTCACCATTGCGATAGCCAGGAAGGCTCCGACTTGAATCCAAGGGCGAAGCGATGTCATCGTGACGTCAACTCCTGGTGGAAGATTCCGGTGAGGCAAACCTTCACGAAGAAGGCGACTGGTACGTGCCAGCACGCGGACCCGGCGGTCCCGAGCGTGACCCAACATTACGTCGACCAGCACGTGCAATGGTCTTGGCGCGGAGATGTTGGTTACGTGCGGGAAGTCAGATGTTCCGGACAGCGGCTCCGACTGATTCCACGAACAGACACAACCGGCAGACCTGGACACGTTGGCACAGACGGTTTAGTCCGCCTGTAATGAAGGGCGGATGAGCCACTCGCGCGCGAAATGTGAGCTCTGCGTCACACTAGCCCGACGCGCAAGCGAGGTAAGTTGGTGTCCGTCCCTCGCTAGCGCGTCGGGCTAGTGTCGGCTCATAAATGATCTGGGCTATGGCAACGCGCGTCGCAGACGTTCGAGATCATCCGCGTTGCTGTACGCATGCGGACTCAACCGAATGAAGCCGCCGCGTCGATTCAGAACGACTTGATGTTGCAGCGCGAGCTGTCGGATCAACTCCGTCGAACGTCCAGGAAGCTCACAAGCGACGATCCCCGAGAGGCGGCGTTCGTCCGTCGAGGAAACCACAACGGCACCAACCTGACGGAGAGTTAGAAGAAGCTCTTCGATCATGAGACGCTGGCGAAACCAAATCCTTGAAAGACCAAAAGTCAGCAGCAAATCAATGCTCGCCCCCAAAGCTAAGATTCCGCCGACATTCGCGGAGCCAACCTCGAAGCGCGCGGCCGATGATTTCAGTTCTTGCAGATCGAGCGGTTCGGCGACGAGAAAAGACTCCGTTTTCGCAGACGCTGTCGGCGCGCGAGCCACGAATGCGGAGGCGTCAAAGTTTCCCGCCGAGCGCAGGCTGTTCCAGCCGACGCAGGTGGGACGAAGTTGATCGAGCTGCGCGCGGCGGATGAATAGCAGCCCGGCTCCCTCCGGACCGAGCAGCCACTTGTGCCCGTCGGCCACCAAGAAATCAACCGGTGTCTGCGACAAATCCAGCGGAAGAACGCCCAGACCTTGAATGGCATCCACGCAGAGCAAAATACCGCGACGATGACACTGCTCGGCCAGTTCATCCAAATCGTTCCGCCAGCCGGTGACATAGCCCACCCAACTGATGGTCACGATTCGTGTCCGGCTGTCGGTGGCAGCCAGCAATCGATCAGCCTCCAGACGCTCCAGCGGACACGACACACCCCGGACTTCGACGCCTCGCGAAACCAGATTCCGCCACGGCAGTATATTCGACGGAAACTCGCTGACCGGCAGCACCACGTTGTCTCCCGGCCGCCACGGAAACGACTCCGCCACCAGCGAAAGTCCGGTCGATGTGTTCGGCACGAACGCGATTTCGTCAGACGCGCAGCCCAATAGCCGAGCCGCCGTCTGTCGAACTTTCTCCACGCGATGATGCAGTTCTCGCGAATTCGCATCACCGTTGTTGGCGATTTCGCTGGCCCAATCCGACAGCGCCCGCGCCGCCGGCCCGCTTAACGGCGCGACTGCCGCATGATCGAAGTACGCCCAATGTTCGGCGACCGGCATCTGGCATCGAAAATCTTCCCACCATTCGGCCATGTGCTCGCTCCGATGACTCTCCACGCATCTGACAATACCCAATTGCTCGGTCGGCCAATACCATGCCGAGCTTTCCCGTGCTCGAATCCCCGCATTGAAACCAACAAATCATGTCCGTGAACATGCCTGCGGCCAAACGAGTCGCTCCCGCGATCGGATCAACCGCCGCCGAACAAGTCTTGGTGCTCGACTTCGGCGCGCAGACGGCCCAACTGATTGCTCGCCGAGTTCGTGAGAACAACGTTTTCTGCCAAGTGGTGCGTCACGATTTGCGCGCGTCGCGCATTCGCGAGATCGCACCGAAGGGGCTGATTCTTTCCGGCGGCCCCGCCAGCGTGTACGGGAAAGGCTCGCCGCAGCCCGACCCGGAGATCTTCCAGCTCGGCATTCCAATACTCGGCATCTGCTACGGGATGCAGGTGACGTGTCAGTCTCAGGGAGGCCAAGTCACCGCCGGCGACACGCGCGAGTTCGGGCAAGCTCCGTGCCGAGTCCTCAACGCTGGCGGCCTGTTCGACGGCGTGCCCTCGCAATTCAACGCCTGGATGAGTCATGGCGACCAAGTCCGCGACTTGCCCGCCGAGTTTGAAGCGATTGCCGCCACGGAAACCTGTCCGCACGCTGCCGTCAAACATCGAACCAAGCCGATCTACGGTTTGCAATTTCACCCGGAGGTCACTCACACCGAACACGGCGGCCGCCTGCTGGCCAACTTCGTCAAGGGAATCTGCGGTTGTCGCGGCACCTGGAAGATCAGCGATTTCATTGAACAAGAAGCGAACTTCATTCGGCATCAAGTCGGCAGCGACCGCGTGATCTGCGGTCTTTCCGGCGGAGTTGACTCGTCCGTCGTTGCAGCGTTGTTGTCGAAATCGATCGGCAAGCAAGTCTCGTGCATTTTCGTCGACAACGGGCTGCTGCGTCAAAACGAGGCGGAAGAAGTCCGCGAGCGCTTCACACAGCATTTCAAGACTGACCTGCACGTCGTCGACGCTCGCCAACGCTTCCTGGATGAACTGAATGGCGTCAGTGACCCGCAGCAAAAACGGAAAATCATCGGCCGAGTCTTCATCGAGGTCTTCCGCCATGAAGCCAAGTCGATCCCGAACGCCAAATTCCTGGCTCAAGGAACGCTGTACCCAGACGTGATTGAATCTGGCGGCAGTCCCGACGGACCGGCGGTAACGATCAAGACGCATCACAACGTCGGCGGCTTGCCGGAGGAACTTGGTTTTGAATTGATCGAACCGCTGCGCGACCTGTTTAAGGACGAAGTCCGGCAGATGGGGATCGAGCTTGGCTTGCCGGAAGGCTTAATCTGGCGACATCCGTTTCCCGGCCCGGGCCTCGCGGTGCGATGCCTCGGCGAGATCACAGAGACGCGGCTCAACACCCTGCGACAAGCCGACGCCATTGTCATCGACGAACTGAATAAGGCCGGCCTGTACCGCGCGATTCAACAAGCCTTCGCCGTACTGCTGCCGGTGCAATCCGTCGGAGTGATGGGCGATAACCGGACGTACGAAGAAGCGATCGCCGTCCGAGCCGTTCAGACCGACGACTTCATGACGGCCGACTGGTTTCACCTGCCGTACGATGTGTTGCAACGCATCTCGACTCGCATCACCAACACCGTTCGCGGCGTCAATCGCGTCGTCTATGACATCAGCTCCAAACCCCCCAGCACAATCGAGTGGGAGTGACGGCGACGCTTGTTCCCAAGCTGATGCTCGTTCCCAAGCTCCGCTTGGGAATGCTTCCCCGAAGCTCCGCTTCGCGTCTCGCACCGGTGAGAGTCTCTCGGTAATGTTGGAACCTGCGTCGATCACTTTGCTCGCAAGAGGCATTTGCCGGCGGAACAACGTTCGTGAAGCAGAGCTTCACTGCGGCATTCCCAAGCGGAGCTTGGGAACGAGTGGGCGAAACGCAGCTACGTGCCGCCCGCAGGCGTCTTTTTATCCTCCTCCAACTCTGCCAACAACTCCTGTCGCCGATCGGCGACTTCGGCGTCAAACGACGCAACCACGTCAATCGCTTTATCGCGAGATGTCGCCAGTCCAATGATGAGGTACTGAGTCACCGCCAAGCCGTAACACACCCAACCGGGCGTTCCGAGCTTGAATACGGTGACGATCGCAAACACCGGCGACGCTCGGCTGAGATGGATGCAGAACACGCCCCACAACCAAGCTCGCCAATTCTGGAAGATCTCCCGGCACGCGGCCGTGAATCGCTTGGACTTCAGTTTCGGAGGGCCGGGATGAATGAATCGAAACAACTCCTGATCCGGCATTCCTTCAATGCAGCCGATGGCCAGGAACAGCCGCAATCCGAAAAACACCACGTCGAGTTCATGTTCATGCCACTTGGTCTGAAACAGGATTTCCTCCATGTTGTGCGTCGCGAACAGCAGCAGCACCGACGCGCGAAACCACTGCGACAGGTCTTTCTCCAACTCCTGGCTGATGACCTCGATCCGCAGCAGATACTTCAGCAGGAATCGGAAAATCGGTATCGCGATCAGCCGCAGCAACAGCCGCGTGATCGGTTTTGTAATCAGCCGCAGCCCCGGCAAGTTGAACAGCAAACGGACCAGATTTCCCACGGAGCACCTCGCGATTGAGAACTGTCCCGGGCCGCTCTCGGACGGTCTCGGTACGGCTGGAATGCTCGTCTACACGTTCGATCTCAGCGCCGCCAGTCGATTCGCTCAAACAGCCGCAGCAGCTTCTCGCCGCGAGGCGGATTGAGTTGTCTCACAAACGCAATCCGCCCGCGCAAATGAGCGGCGAAATCCGCATGCCCGTCCCGGTTTTGAGTCGACGGGCCGAGTTTAACGCAGTTCGTCAAGATGGCTTTCAGCCGATCAAACTCCGCACGCGGGATGTTGATCTTTTGATTGACAACGACTCCCGTGACAACTTGCCGCCGCGACCGACGCAGCACTTTCCGCTTGCGAGCATTCAGCCGGAACCGCTCCGACCGGACAATCTGCTCGGTTAGCGGAATGACGCATCGCAAGGCGTACCGAAAATCGTTTGATCCCGACAAGGTGAGGTCGTCGGCGTACCGCGTGTAGTTCCCGCCGAACGTCTTCAACAGGCCGCTCAGCCGTACGTCTAGTGAGAACGCCGACAGATTCGCGAGCGCCGGCGACGTCGGTGCTCCCTGTGGCAGATGCCGACGCAGGTAAAGCGACTTCGTAGCCTCGTCAGTGTTTGGTGAATTCAGCGTCCACGGCGCGGCCGAGGTTGTCAGTCGAGCCAACCCAATCGCCGCCTCACGGCAGTAGCCAAGCGATCGAAAAATGGCCACGACTCGGCTGAATGTCACGTTGGCGTAAAAGTTCCGCAGGTCGAGTTTGATCACCACCGCCTGCCCGACATGCGGCTGGGCATTCGTCACAATCGACCGCCCGCGTACAAACCCGTGAGCCGCTGGATGCGTCGGCACTTTGTCGAGAATCTCCCAGAGAATCTTTCGCTGCGCCGCTTTGAGCGTCGCCTTCGGTGCCTCGATGAGACGCCACTCGGTGTTCACCGGCGACATATTCGGAGCGCCGGACTCGACGCTGGCCGATCGTTTCCGCACCCAACGATAAACGTAATGCGCGTGCTGTTCGTCGGGCGGCCTTCGATCTGTCGTGTCGCGATGCACCAACCAAGCGAACTTTCCCACCGGAATTTCCAGCCAATCAGCAAGTTGCTGGGGCGTGTGAAAAACCGGAAGGCCGAATCGCTGCAATCGACGTTCATCCGCATCCTGCGTGAGGTCCAGAAATCTCCGGTGATCCTCGGCGAAACAGGCAAACAGATACGGTGGCAGTTTCGTTTCGAGTCGAGGCTTCCAGCGGGCTTTCTCGTCATCGAGCTGCACGTGGCGACGCTTGGCCGCGAGCCGAATTCGGCGGCGCTTCCGTGTCGGTTGTTGCAGATCAGACTTGGCCGGCTGGGCAACAGAATCCGTGCGAGGTGATGTTCCACCAAGCAGCCAGCGCAGGAAATTTAGAAGAAACTTCATCCGTGACGACACACTGCATCGGGTCGCAAGTAAAATAAAGTTGGCCGGCGGGCCGCCCAACGGATCCTGTACCGTAGCCGTGGACGATGCGAACGTATCAAAGCACGGCTTCGGCGACGAAATCGAAACAGGCGAACTGCCACGGGGTATCCCCGTGGTGTCCTTGGACTGCCGTCTGAGACAGCCCAGGAACAAGGCTTGGGCAACCCACCGACCACGCGACGGATCGTAGCGGCCGTTCGGAACGGGACCAAGAGCGCGACCGTAGCCGACACGGGCGAATTGGCCTACGCTACGAATTCAGCATTTGGCCCTTCACGGCTCTTTGCCATTCATGTTGATGGCCGTGTCATGTGAGCCGCAAGGCGCTAGCCGGCGGGTTGATTTTGCGGACCCGCGGCTAGCGCCTTGCGGCTCATGAACGATTCTTAACACGAATGGCGGAGAGCCAATTTTACGCAATTGCATTACGATCATGTTCGACGAAGCTGACCTCGCTGCCGCCCGCCGGCACATGCTGGAAAACCACTTGCGTCCGCGCGGCATCCACGACCCACGAGTGCTCGCCGCGATGGAGCGGGTGCCGCGCGAGGAATTTGTTCCGGAAAGCTTGCGGCACTTGGCCTACGACGACCGCGCGTTGCCGATCGAGTTGGGGCAGACGATCTCACAGCCGTTCACCGTCGCTTTTATGTCTCAAGCCGCGGGGTTGCGGGGGCATGAACGAGTGCTCGAGATCGGCACGGGAACCGGCTACGGAGCGGCCGTGCTCAGCCAACTGGCGGCCGAGATCTTCACGGTCGAGCGATTAGCCGTTTTATGCGAATCGGCACGCGAACGACTCGCGCGACTCGGATTTGACAATGTTCACGTGAAGCTCGGAAATGGAACGCTCGGCTGGCCCGAAGCATCTCCTTTCGACGCGATCATCGTGACGGCGGCGGCCGAACAACTCCCGACCGCGTACGCTGACCAACTGGCTGAAGGCGGCCGCCTCATCATTCCGATCGGCGACCGAGCCACCGGCCATACCATGTTTCGCTTCATGCGGCGCGGCGACCACCTCACAGCCAAAAAGCTCGGAGCGTTCTCATTCGTGCCACTCGTATCAGCCGAAGGTGCCAAGTCGTAGCTGAGTTCGCAAGAACTCAGTCGGTTCGGTGTTCGCTGTTGAATTGCTTGCGAATTCTGCGACGTCAGCGGTCACTCGCGGAGCAGCGTCAGCGGGTTCTCACGAGTTTTCAGCGGCAAATCAACGGGCGCGTTGAGTCGATGCGATTCGAAGATCGCGGCGATCATTTCGGTGATGGCGCGAGCGTCGGGTGCTCCGCACTTCGGTGCGCGATCTTTCTCGATCGCGTCGATCAAGTCGGTAATCGCGGCGAGGTGCCCGGCTTCGTAGGTCGCGTCCGTTCGCGGTTCGGGTTTGTCGACGCCGCCCGACGAAATGAGTTGCCACTTCTTGCCGCTGCGGCCCGGTGACCAACTGCTGTCTTTCAGAATGTAGGCTGGAGCCAGAAAGCCGGATTGCAACTCGATCGCGCCCTTCGAGCCGAAGACTTGCAGTGCGAAACGACCGGGGCTGCCTCCGGCTGCACGGTGCGAGGCAAAGTAACCGGTGATGCCTTTGGCAAACGAATACGTCGCGTCGACTTCGTCTCCGGCGAGCGGGCCGATGCCTTCATTTCCTTCGGCGACATCCGCCTTCGTGACGCGATGTCCTTGCTGCCGAACGGTCGCGAAGCACGAACTCGCGTCACCGGCGACGGCTCGCATGAGGTCGAAAATGTGCGAGCCGAGCACCCACAAGTCTTCGCCGCCACCGCGCCGGTCGTCCTCTTTACCTCGGCCGCGAAGTTCGAGCACTTCGCCGATTTCTCCGCCGTGAATCAGTGACTTCACGACGTCGAGTACCGGCGAATACCGGCTGATGTGTGCGATCGCCAGCTTGAGGTGTCGCATTTCGAGATTTCTCACGGCCTCATCGCACTCGGCCAGCGTGCGGCAGAACGGTTTCTCCATGTAGACGTGGCAGCCATGCTCGGCCGCGGCGACGATCATCGCGTGATGCTGATCGATCCACCGCTGGCAGATCGACACGAGGTCGAGTTTTTCCTTCGCCAGCATCTCGCGATAGTCGGCATACGTCGTCTTGGCTCCGGTCTTCTTAAGAGCCACCGCGCGACCGGTCTCGTTGTCGTCAGCCACCGCGACGACTTCGACATTCGGCAGCTTGGCCCACACGACATCCACGCCGTGCCCGTAGTCTCCCTTGCCCGTGCGCCCGATGATGCCGACTCGATAGGTCTTCGCCATACTCGCCATAAGAGGTCTCCTTGACTGAGTGGCAGAGATTATGTCCGCGACGACGTAGACATTCCACTTCGCGGCGCGGACTTGTCGGTCCGCGGGGTCTCTGCCAGAATCCGCCGGCCAGTTCGTAGTACCGCCTTCAGGCGGAGATTCTGCGTGCCAAGTACTATTCGCGCGAATAATTCGCCATGTACCGCCTAAAGGCGGGACTACAAGCAGAGGAACGAGACGATGACTCAGCGACTCCGCTTCGGAATGGGCCTGCTCGCCCTGTGGTCTTGTGGCGTGTTGACGGGCTGTTTGGGAGCCAACGCGGACAGCGCGCCGCCCGCAACAGCGAGAAGCCAGACCGAAACATCAACCGAGGTTGCCTTGGCCGACAAAGCCGGCAGTGATGTCTCGACGAAAACAGTCAAAGCCACGGCGGGCGATGACGGCGACGGTGGTGCGAGCTTCAAAGGTGTCGGCTGGACAACGGCCAATCCCGGTCCGCTTGGCGATCCGAAAGCGGTGCGCGGGGGGACGATGCTCACGAACATGCCCGATTGGCCGGAGAACCTGCGCGTTTACGGTATCGCGTCGAACACGTATCTCAACTCGATTGTCGAAGGACTGTGCTACGAATCGCTGCTCTCGATGAACCCCAACACGTTGGAGTTCGTGCCGAGCCTCGCCAGTCACTGGAAGATTTCGGACGACAAGCTGCGGTTTTCGTTTCGGCTCGATCCGCGCGCGAAATGGTCGGACGGTTCGCCGGTCACGACGGCCGACGTCATGGCCACGTTCAACCTGATCATGGACGAAACGCTGCAAGAGCCGATGGCTCGTGAGTTGCTCAGCCGATTCAAGCCGGTCGCCAAGTCTCCGTACCTGCTGGAAGTCGAATGCAAAGAAAAGCACTGGCGAAACTTCATCACGTTCACCGGCTTCAAGATTCTTCCGGCGAAGGACATTGGCAAGATCACCGGCAAGGAATACCTCGACCAATTCAACTTCAAGTACACGCTGACTTGCGGTCCGTATATCGTCGATCCTAAGGACGTTAAGCAAAACGAATCGCTGACGATCACTCGCCGCAAGGACTATTGGGGCGACGCGCTGCCTCAGAACAAGGGCTTGTACAACGTCGACAAGATTCGGTTCGTCGTGATCCGCGACGATCGGTTGGCATTCGACAAAGCCTGCAAGGGCGAGCTGGACTTTTACGTGGTTTACACGGCGAAGTGGTGGGTCGAGGATTTGCCGAAAACGGAGTCCGTGACGAAAGGGCATCTCGTTCGCCGCAAGGTCTACACCAAGTATCCCGCCGGCTTTCAGGGTCTGGCGTGCAACATGCGGACCCGACCGCTCGACGACGTGCGTGTCCGCAAGGCCCTGGCGCATCTCTTCGACCGCAAGACGATGCTCGAAAAGTTCGCGTACAACGAGTACGACCGCCTGAAGTCATACTTCCCCGGCAGCAACGCCGAAAACCAAGACAACAAGATGGTCGAGTTCGACCAGAAGCAAGCGAGCGAATTGCTCGCGGATGCAGGTTGGAAGGAACGAGGTAGCGACGGCATCTTGATCAAGGAAGGCAACCGGTTATCGCTGACCATCAACTACGACACGCCGTTTCTCGAGAAGTATTTCACGACCTGGAAGGAAGACTGCAAGAAGGTCGGCGTCGAGATCAAGCTCAGCCAAATCACGCACGAGACGCAGTGGCAAAACGCTCAGGAACGGAAGTTCGAGATCACGACAATGGCTTGGGCCTTGATTCTGTTCCCCGAGCCGCGGACCTCGTACCACAGCAAGATGGCCGATCAAAAAGGAAGCAACAACATTGTCGGCCTGGCGAACTCGGAGGCGGACAAGCTGATCGAGCAATACGACCAGGAATATGACCTGACAAAGCGGACCGAACTGTTGCGAAAGCTCGACGGCGTGATCTTTAACGACCATCCGTATGTGATGAATTGGTACTTGCCGTGCGAGCGTTTTGTCTATTGGAACAAGTTCGGAATGCCCGACACATGTTTGCACAAGTTCGAAGATTGGCGCGGCGTGTTCGCGTCGTGGTGGGTTGATCCGGACCTCAAGCGGGAGCTCGACGCAGCCAAGAAGAGCGGCAAGGCGATGAAGGCCCCGCCGATCGAAGTCAAGCCGTGGGACGCCGGCGCAAACGCCAAGACGGCGGCGAAATGACCACCTATTTCCTGCGTCGTCTGCTGCTGATCATTCCGACGTTTATCGGAGTGACCGTGATCGCGTTCGGGATTACGAGGTTGGTGCCGGGCGGGCCGCTCGAACGCGAGATCATGCGGATGCGGCAGGGCGGAGCGTCTGGCGAGGCGGGTGCTCGCGGCGGCACTGGATTGTCGGACCCGACGGCCGAGATTCCCGAACACGCGCTGGCCGAGATGAAGAAGGCGTTCGACCTCGACAAGCCCGGTTGGCAAGCGTACCTCGGTTGGCTGGGGCGAGTCATGAGGTTGAACTTCGGCAACTCGTACACGACGCGCGAACCGGTCTGGGATCGCATCAAACAGCGACTGCCTGTGAGCACCGTCTTCGGCCTGACCGGCTTCTTGCTCGCATACTTGGTATCGATTCCGCTGGGGATCAGCAAAGCGTTGAGGCATGGTTCGCCGTTTGATTTAAGCACGTCGTTCGGCGTATTTGTCGGATATTCGATCCCCGCTTGGGCGCTCGGTTCGGTGCTACTGATGTTTCTCGCGAGCGGCCGATTTCTGGATGCATTTCCGCTAGGAAACCTCAAGACCGAAAGCTATGCCGATCTGCCGTCGGTCGTGAAGCAGATCGACGAGGAAGCGAACGTCGGTGACGATTTCGGCACGTTTGATTGGTCAAAGCTCTCACGCACGTCGAAGCTCATCGACCTCGGCTATCACATGGCTTTGCCAGTCTTCTGCTACATGATGGGCAGCTTCGCAACTTTGACGATGCTTACGAAAAACTCGCTGATGGAGCAGCTTGGCCAAGACTATCTCCGCACGGCGTTCGCCAAAGGTCTCGCACCGCGGCGAGTCATCTGGCTGCACACGCTGCGCAACTCGCTGATCCCGCTGGCAACCGGTTTGGGCCACGCACTCAGCCTGCTGATGGCCGGGTCGTACTTGGTCGAAGTCGTGTTCAACATCGACGGTATC
>CAZPUJ010000458.1:0-14686 GCA_964589725.1 uncultured Planctomycetaceae bacterium | reverse complement strand
TTTCAACCAAGACGCAGTGAATTGCGCGGAAATCTCTCGCTCGCGCTTCGGGCTTGTATTTCAACCAAGACGCAGATTGAAGAATGAGCCAGCCGTGGCGAGGATTCAGAGCCCGACTGTGGCGGGGAATTCTTGTCGCTCATTCCGGTTGCCTTGATCACTTCCGAGCGTCTTCTTCCTTCGGGGCATCGTCCGATTCTTTAGCGGGATCCGGCTTGTCCGGATCCTTGGCGTCCGGCGCCTTTTCACCTTTGGGCGCCTCGCCGGCGTTGCCGTTCGATACGGCAGGTTGTTTGCCGCCGCTGCCCGCGATCGGCTTGATGCTGAGCGGAATGCGGACGTCGTCCGGCTGAAAGATCCACTCGGGGTCGCCGACTTCGCGGAATTCTTTTTCTTGGCGGTCGACTGCGTCCCCGGGACGCCAGTAGCGTTGGGTCAGAGTCTTCCGCCAGACAAGCGGTTTTTCTTCGCCAGCCGTCACACGATCGGCGGTGATCGTATAAAACCAAATCGTGGCGTCCGGGTCGGGCGGTCCCGGTTTCTTGGGGTTGAACAGGTTGTACGTTTCCGAGGCGGCTCGCCACGTCTCTTTGCCGTTCCAAATCTGGTCGGAGAACATCATTTGGCCGGCCGTCACGCGATCGACCAAAGACTGATAGCTCACCGGACCGCGCACCAATTTGTAGCCGTTGGAGAAGCCGGACATCATGATCGTGAAGAAATCAGCGGCCGGATCGACGCCCCGCCACATCGCAACGCCGTACCGAGCCTTTTCTTGGTCCTTCTTGGCGTTCAGCGGAGTTGCCGGCGGGATGGGGCCGACGATCTCCACGGAGTTCTTCAGTGGCAGACGCTCACGTTTTTCGATGACCTTCTGAGCTTCCGGAGCGAGACTGTCGTCATAGATGTTCTGCACGCCGTTATCGTTGGTGACCAGCGTGAGTTCCGGAACGAATAACGGCGGAATGACCTCGGGGTCGAATTGATTCACTGGCGTTTCGTCCGACTCGGTTTTAGCTCCATCAAGGCCGCGATTGATCACCTTGTAGACGAGATACATCACCACTTCCGGCTTGTCGGACTTCGAGTCGGGGAGTTTGACTGTCACGATCCGCAGCGCCTTGAACTGCACCTCCAACACCCATAGGTTGGTCTGGCTTTGCCGTTCGTTTCCCGAAGCATTCGCTGGAGCTTTGTTCTTGAAACCGCCATCCGACTGTTGAGCCAAGCTCACGGTCGAGCCGATCAGCCACGTCAAGAGCACAGCCCACACGGGCAAAAAACCAAGTGCGCGTCGCATCGATTGCGATCCTGCGAAAGGACACAACCGCAGCAGCGCGGTCGCGTCGGCTAAGAGAAGGTCGGACATCCAGGCCCCAGTCGCTGTGGACTATATGCCTGCAAAAACTGGCGGGTCAATACGTTGTCGCGGGCGCGTCAGCCGTTCAGAATGTCCGCATGGACGACCTGATCGCGAATAATCTGCTCCGAGTGAATGCCGACATCGCAACCGCGTGTGCTCGCTCGGGACGCTTGTCGGCCGACGTGACTCTCGTCGCAGTGACAAAATACGCCGAGCTTCCGTGGATCCAACGACTCGTCGAATTAGGCGTGATCAACCTGGCGGAGAACCGGCCGCAACAACTCATCGAGCGATTCCAGGCTCTGCGGGGCGACATCCGCTGGCACTTGATCGGCCATTTGCAACGGAACAAAGTGCGACCGGCGTTGCCGCTAGCGGTGCTGATCCATTCGGTCGACAGTCTGCGCTTGCTGGAACGCATCTCGACGGTCGCGGCCGAGCTGTCGCTGACTCCGCGCGTCCTGTTGGAGGTCAACGTTTCTGGCGAGGGGTCGAAAGACGGCTTCCCGATCGCGGAGTTGACGACGCAATGGGACGCTTTGCAGTCGGTACCGCTTGTGCAAATTGCGGGCTTGATGACGATGGCTCCGCTGGCCGACGATCCCGAAGCCGCGCGCCCCGTGTTCCGCAAGTTGCGTCTGCTGCGCGACGAACTCGCCCAGCGAGCGACGCAGAGTACAAAACTGACCGAACTGTCGATGGGCATGAGCAGCGACTTTCAAGTCGCGATCGAAGAAGGCGCAACGCTCGTCCGCGTCGGCAGCCGTTTGTTTGAGGGGATGTCGTGATCGTCTTGGAAGATCATCCCGACGGAGTCATCTTGCTCGTGAAGGCTGATCATGACTTCTGACGAAGCCTCTTCCGGATGGATCTTCGAGTACCTCGCGGACAACGAGTCCGCGACGGACGCTTTGGGTGGCTTGTTGGCCGAGGTCTTGGAGCCGGGCCTCGTCGTCGGTTTGATCGGTCCGCTGGCAGCCGGCAAGACGCGACTCGTCAAAGCCACGGCCACGGCGCTTGGTGCTGATCCGAGTACCGTCAACAGCCCGACGTTCGTGCTGATCCAAGAATACGATGGACGTTTGCCGGTCTATCATTTCGACACGTATCGGCTGCGCGATGCCGCCGCCTTTGCCGACCTGGGTGCCGATGAATACTTCGGTAGTGACGGCATCTGTTTCGTGGAATGGGCGGATCGCGTGTCGTCGCTGCTGCCTCGCGATCGGCTGAACATCGATGTCTGCGTGCTCGGGCCGACGTCGCGGCGGTTTTGCATCAGCTCAACCGGACCAACTTCGCAACGACTGCTGTTGAAGTTGAAGCAACTTCAAGTCGAGCGTGCCGCTGTCTCCTGACATGGGTTCGGTCTCTTCCTTTTTTCGGGGGAGAATATTGCAAGTGGACTCACTCGACCAGGACGGTTCACACCACCTCCGCTCATCGTCACTCGTTCGATGTTGGATCGGACTCCAGCAAGTCGGACCAAGCCTTTCGAATCATTTGCAGCTTGGGCTCGACCGTGCGTGGGACGCAGTCAGTCTGAGCCGCGATTTCTGCGTTGGTGTAGCTCTGCAACTTTTGGAGGGCGACGCGACGTTGATCCTCTGGCAGCTTACCGACCAAGTGATTGATTTGGTCGCGAATTTCGGCGACGACTTCCGGGGTTGGGTCAGGGCAGGCGACGTTCGCCATTCCCGCGCCGGCCTGTGATTCGCTCGGCCGCACCTTGTCGCCGGCAGATTCTCCCGCAGTGCGGCGGAAATCACGGCGCCCTCGACCCATGAACCGTTTCCAGTCGATGGCTTTTCGCTCGGCGAGGCTCAACAGGACTTGCCAGAGATCACCGCGATCGTTCAGGTCGGGGTACTGTCCCTTCTGAACGGCGTCGTGCAAGCTGGCGAAAACCGCCTGAGCAATGTCATCCTCGTTGGCAACTCGCCGCGGTATCCCTCCCAGTTTCGTCCGAGCCACTTCCAACAGCCGGTCGATGTACCGATGCCACAGAGTTGCGAACGCTTCTAAGTTTCCATCTTCCTTGTAAGCCTGAATCAACAAGCTAATCGACCCTGGCTCGTGCGAGCTGCCAGAAGAAAGAGCCGAGCCATCAGGGATGGGTTGGTTCGCAGACATTCACAACAGTCTGCCAAAACCAACGGGATCAAGACAACTCAACGACGACGCCAGCTTTCAACGCACGTGAATCGGCTCTCGGCGAGAGTCGACTCCACTCTTCGAACTCTGTTTCCGTGCCCACGATTTCGCGCTTTGGCGAACGGCCAGAGAAAACGTACGCAACGCCACCCCGCTTGGGGACTGTCGATTTAATCCGCCGCCGAGTTCACCTCGGCGGTTCACGCGTTTCTGCACTACGATTTTCTCGGTGATTTCAAGTAGTGCAGAAACGTGTGAACCCCTGAGACAAGCTCAGGGGCGATTCAACCGAGGCAAGCTCGGTGGCGGTCAATGAAGCCCTGCGGTTCGCCTTTCAGATCGGGCGGACTGGCTGCGCTCATTTACAGATGCACTCGCCGGCCGGATCGGATGCCCGACGGAAATCTCGGGAAGATTGAAGGCAATCTGCGCGGCCGTCCCTCCCAAAAACGCTGTCGGTGCCGACGGACGTTTCGCGAGTTGTCTAAAATCGACGTTGTGGATTTGTGCCGTTCGGTTGTCACTTGGCGAATCACCGCGATACGGTGTCGGACAGTCTTGACCGCGCTTGATGGTCGATTTGGTCAGAGTTTTTCATGAAGGATTTCAGAGTTGCGTCATGTCCGAACACAACGACCAAGGCAATCATGCCCATCGCGACGTGGCGTCCGACCCGTTCGCTCGCGAATGGCTCAATCAGATTGCCGATCGCTTTGAAGCCAATTGGAAGTTGGTGCGTCAAGGTGCCGCGGCTCCTCGTTTGGAGGACTATGTCGCGGAGCCGGACGATCCGCGCGGGGAAGCGCTGCTGTGTGAATTGATTGGACTCGATATCGACTACCGGCGTCTGCGTGGTGAGACCCCGCGGCCGGAGGACTATCTCGGTCGGTTCCCGTCTCTTGATCGTGCGTGGTTGAAGAGCGTGTTGGCGCTGCCGGGAGACGCGGAACTGCCGGACGATCCCGCGTCCCCGCAAACGCGAGCGCGTCGAATCCGATGCCCGCACTGCCAGAGTCCGATTCAACTGGTCGATGATCGCCCCGAAGAAGTGCTCTGCCCGTCGTGCGGCAGTTCGTTCCGGCTGCGCGACACGCGGATGACTTCGACGGTCGGCCACATGCGGCAGATCGGTAAGTTTCAACTCATGGAGCGGCTGGGGCTGGGCGCGTTCGGTGCCGTGTGGAAGGCGCGCGACACGGTGCTGGACAAGATCGTGGCCCTGAAGATTCCGCACGCGGGGTCACTGGAATCGGACACCGATCGCCAGCGGTTCTACCGCGAGGCGCGCGCGGCAGCCAACCTGCGTCATCCGGGAATCGTCACGGTCCACGAGGTCGCCGAACTGGAGACCGAGTCCGGCAAAATCCCGGCGCTCGTCACGGACTATGTCGATGGCGTGACGTTGCGAGAATTACTCTCGCAACGTCGGCTGACGTTCCGCGAGTCCGCCAGTCTGATCGCCGAACTGGCCGAAGCTTTGGACTACGCGCACTCAATGGGCGTGGTACATCGTGACATCAAGCCCGCGAACATCATCCTCGAATACCCCGTCGGCCTCGGCCTGGGTGCCCCGCTAGATGTGAACAGCACCGTAGGTCAGGCTTTCCAGCCTGACTCTGAATCATCCAAGCAACAACGTCAGGCTAGAAAGCCTGACCTACAAGCCCGGCCGCGTCCGTTGATTCTCGACTTCGGCCTGGCGCTGCGTGACGAGGCCGAAGCCACGATGACCGTGGACGGTCAAGTCCTCGGCACGCCAGCCTACATGAGCCCCGAGCAGGCCGCCGGGAAAAGCCACAGCGTGGACGCTCGCAGCGACGTCTACACGCTGGGCGTGATCCTGTACGAACTGCTCTGCGGCGAACTGCCGTTTCGCGGCTCCAAGGTCGCGATCGTGCGGCAGATCATGTACGACGACCCACGTCCGCCGCGCCGCGTCAACGAGAAAATCCCACGCGACCTGGAGACGCTCGCGCTGAAGTGTCTGGAGAAAGCCCCATCCCGGCGTTTCGCCACCGCCGCCCTCCTCGCGCAGGAACTCCGCCGCTTCCTGCACGGCGAGCCGATCCTCTCCCGCCCGATCAGCCGCAACGAGCGGGTTTGGCGCTGGTGCCAACGCAATCCTGCCGTCGCACAGTTGAGCGCCGCGGTCGTGCTGGTGTTGCTGATGGGCACGGCTGTGTCATCCTTCTTCGCACTCCAGTCCGCTGCTCGAAATCGCGATCTACAGAAGGAAACCACGCGGGCGAATGCCAAGGCGGACGGGAAACGTTTGGCGTCGGCAAGCTTTGATCAGACGGTGAAGGTGTGGGACGCCACGAGCGGTCAGGAGACGCTCACGTTGAAAGGTCACACCTTCTTGGTCGCGAGCGTGGCGTTTAGCCCGGACGGGAAACGACTGTCGTCGGCAAGCTACGATCAGACGGTGAAGGTGTGGGACGCCACCAGCGGTCAGGAGATGCTCACATTGAAAGGGCACACCGCCATGGTGATGAGCGTGGCGTTCACCCCGGACGGGAAACGGCTGGCGTCGGCAAGCATCGATGGGCCGGTGAAGGTGTGGGACGCGCGGCCCTGGACGCCCGAATTGAGAACCCAGTCTGAGGCCGTGGGCTTACTTAGGCTTCGCTGCGCAGACGGCATTGGAAAGCAAGAATTGCTAAACGCGATCGCTGCCGACCAGACGATCTCTGAGTCGGTACAACAACGTGCGATCGAAATGGCCGGCCCCTACTGGGAGAACGACGTCAGGCGCCGGGCCAGGTTGCTGCTGGACGGACTCTTCGGAAAAGCGCTACTCAAAGATGACGTCATCCAAGCCATCACCGAGGACAAGACGATCACGGAGCCTATGCGGACGCGGGCGATCGAATTGGCCCAGAGTCGCGTTGAGGACGCGAATGCACTCAACAAGGCGAGTTGGCCGATCGTGTCGAAGCCTGATCAGACAATGGAGCAGTACCGCTGGGCGCTGCATCGCGCTGAGACAGCTCACCGGATCGAGCCGAACAACGGTTACTTTCTCGGCACGCTTGGCGTCGCTCAGTACCGCGTCGGTCAGTACGAAGAGAGCCTGAAGACGTTGACTCGCGCGGGAGAACTGCAAGTCAAACAACTCGGTCAGTCCCATCCTGCGGTCGTGGCCTTCCTCGCGATGGTCGAGCACAACCTCGGCCACCCGGACCGAGCCACGGCCTTGTTGGATCGCCTCCGCGAGATCATGAAACTCCCGCAGTGGGCCAAAGACCCCGATTCTCAAGCCCTACTCCACGAGGCCGAGTTTTTGCTTGATGCAACACCGAAGCCACCCGAAGCCAACAACTAGCGCCCGGCGCTCGTAGTGACTTGATTCATCAAGTCGTTTCTGCGTGGAATGCTTGTCGTTCCATCGACCGCATGAATGCGGTCACTACAAGCGCGACTGCGAGCGCATTCACGACCAGCGCGGAGGCATTGCATGTACGACTACCGCCGGCTCGCGCCGGAGCAAAGGATCGAAGTCGTCAAACATCGCGTGAGCCGTGGCTTTCCGTGGCATAGGCCGCCGCATCCGGATTATGGCAACGGCTGGTACTTCATCACCGGCGCTTGCTACGAACACCAACACCACTTTCGTGAACCCGACGAACTGACCGCTCTGCAACGCCGCTCCGAAGCGACAGGTCTGGTACAAGTTCTCCGACCGCAAAATTCGCTCCGAGCGACATTATTGGGCCTGCCTGCACTACATCGTCATGAACCCGGTCAAGCACTGTCACGTCGATGAGCCACTCGACTGGCCTTGGTCCTGCGTGCAGGAACTCGTTGCTGAGCACGGCTTGTCTTGGCTTGATAGTCTCCGCCGCGACTTTCCACTGACCACGTTTGGCGATGGATGGGATGATTGAGTGAACCAAGGTTGGTTTTCACTTCAACGACCCGATAAATCGGGTCACTACGAGCGCCGCTCGGCCATAACGATCAAGCTCGCGTGTTGCTGAATCGCCTCCGCGAGATCATGAAACAGCCGCAGTGGGCCAAAGACGCCGAATCTCAAGCCCTACTCCACGAGGCCGAGTCCTTGCTGTCTGCGCCACCGAAGCCACCCGCAGACAAGAAACCGTAGCGCGGCAAGGCGACAACCAAACCAAGTAGCGTTGACTTTGAAAACCGCAGGTGGCAGGCGTAAGCTGTTGGGCAAGATTGAGGAGCCATCATGACGACGATGCCCGCCGCGTATCCGCATATCGAAGAACTGCCGGGCGAACCGCCGCGGCTCCAGCGATTGCCCCGTATCCGAGTGACCCAGATTGTCATGGACTATTTGGCTCACGGTTGGTCGCCGGACGAGATGTGTCGCCAGTATCCGCACCTGCGGAGTGCCGAAGTTCACTCTGCGATGGCGTATTATTTCGATCATCAAACAGAGCTCGACGCCGAGATCCGTGCAGAATGGAAAACGGCGGAGCAAGGTCGTCGAGACACGATTCGCTCGCCGTTCTTGCAACGGTTGATCGCCAAAGGGCTGGCCTAGATGAGCGTCCCGCTTTACATGGACGTGCATGTTCCATTGGCAATTGCGGAGCAGCTTCGTCGGCACGGAGTTGACGTTTTGCTCTTCGGCCATCAACTCGGCGGGACCATCGGCGAATATGTACGCGACCTGGAACTGATCGCCAAAGCCTCCGAATTGGTTGACTGGGCCAACGTCGTCGAGCGGCTGCCGTTGCAATAACTTCAGCGCCGCGTCGGGCAGTACGCAGAGAGCCTGAAGACGCTGACTCGCTCGGACGAGTTGAATACCAAACAGTTCGGCCGATCGCTCCCTGCGGACGTGGCCTGCCTCGCGATGGTCCAGCACAAGCTCGGCCACAAGGACCAAGCCCGCGTGTTGCTGGATCGCCTCCGCGAGATCCTGAAACCCCCGCAGTGGGCCAACGACCCCGAATCCCAAGCCCTACTGCACGAGACCGAGTCATTACTTGGTGCGACGCCGAAGCAACCCGAAGCCAACAAGTAGTGCCCGCGCTCGTAGTGACTTGATTCATCAAGTCGTTTCCGCGTGAAATGCTTGTCGTTTCATCGTCCGTGTGAAGGCCGACCGCATGAATGCGGTCACTACGAGCGCGGACAAACGTGGAGATATCGCGTGTACGACTACCGCCGACTCACGCCGGAACAACGGATCAAAGTCGTCGAACATCGCGTGAGCCGTGACTTTCCGTGGCATCGGCCCCCGCATCCGGATTACGGCAACGGCTGCTCATCAAGCTGACGGACATCAAGCTCTCCGTCATGAACCCCGTCAAGCACTGTCACGTCGATGAGCCGCTCGACTGGCCTTGGTCCTGCGTGCATGAACTCGTTGCGGAACACGGCTTGTCTTGGATCGAGTGTCTTCGCCACGACTTCCCACTGACGACGTTTGGCGATGGGTGGGATGGTTGAGTGAACGAAGGTCGGTTTTCACTTCATCGACCCGATAAATCGGGTCACTACGAGCGCCGCTCGGCCATAAAAACCAAGCTCGCGCGTTGCTGGATCGCCTCCGCGAGATCATGAAACAGCCGCAGTGGGCCAAAGATGACGAAGCCAAAACCCTGGTTCACGAAGCCGAGTCATTAGTTGATGAACCAGCAAAGTAATGGAACGTGGAGACTTAGAAGAACAGGGTGTAGGCATCGCCGCCGGCCAAACGCCAGCTCTTTCGTCCCGAAGTCCGGGAATGAAAAAGCGACCTTCGCGATCTGTCGCGGTCGCGTGAACGATTTGCGAGCAGTAGGCATTCGCGGGGGATGTGCTCGGTCTCTGTGGGTCGTCGCACACTCCATGCTGTCACGCTCGACATGCACCTCACCCCACGAATTTCAGAAGGCCACGAACGCATTCCGTGGCGGAAGCGTCGGTAGTGCGGCCAATCCCTCGACCCGCGGAACGCATCAGCACTTCCCGTTTTGGCCGCCGTTTGTCATCTTGACCGTCCTGTCGGAAAGTCTCTGCTCGTCAGTCGAGTGCATCCATGCCCTTCGGTTTCTTCAAGAAAGCCAAGAAGCAAGTGACCGGGATCGTCAAGCGGGCGATCATCCGGCATCACAAGAATTCGGGAGTGGTGTTGTTTTCCGACACGACGCTCCGCGACGGTGAGCAAATGCCCGGAGCAACGCTCGACCCCGACGACAAGCTGCGGATCGCGCTCGCCTTGGAAGAAGCCGGCGTGCATTCGCTGGATGCCGGGTTTCCCGCCTCGTCGCCGGCGGACGTCGAGGCGATTCGCCGCATGGTCGGCGTCGTCAAGAAGCCGGTGTTGACGGCTTTGTGCCGAACCGTGCGCGGCGACGTCGATGCCGCTGACGAAGCGCTCGATGGCAACCCGCCGAACAAGCGCGGCGTCAGTCTTTTCTGTGGCACGAGTCCGCTACATCGGCAACACAAGTTGCAAAGGTCGGAAACCGAGGTGCTCAAGCTGATCACCGACGCCGTCTCGTACGCGTCGGAAAAGTTTGAGATCGTCGCCTTCAGTCCGGAAGACGCCAGCCGCACCGAACTGCCGTACCTCTGCCAGTGCTATCGAGAGGCGATCGACGCCGGAGCCACGACGATCGGCTTTCCAGACACCGTCGGCATCCTCACGCCGGAGAAAGCTCGTCAGTTCATTCGAGCCATTCAGGACAATGTGCCCAACCTGAACAAGGCCCTGCTGGCCGTTCACTTCCATAACGACTTGGGCCTGGCTGTCGCGAACACGCTGGCCTGCGTCGACGAGGGAGCCAACGTCGTGCAATGCACGGTTAACGGCATCGGCGAACGAGCCGGCAACGCCTCGCTGGAAGAAGTCGCCATCGCCCTCGCGTTACATCAGGACCAATACGGCGTCGACTTCAACGTCGACACGACCAAGCTGCATTCCCTCTGCCAACTGGTCAGCGAATTGACCGGCCTGCCGCTCGCGCTGAACAAGCCGGTTGCCGGAGAAAACATCTTCGCCACTGAAGCCGGCATCCATCAGGACGGTCTTTTGAAGAACCCGGACACCTATCTGCCGTACCGCCCAGAGAACGTCGGAGCCAGCGGTCTGCGTCTGGTCATCGGCCGCCACAGTGGCCGCCGAGCAGTCGCTCACCGTCTGCATGAACTGGGTTATGAACTCTCCGAAGACCAAGTTCTCGACGTACTGAACTCGATCAAGCAAGTCCCTAAAGGCCAACGCATCAGCGACGAGATGCTAAAACAATTCGCCGCACAGTTGGCATCGCGTTTCCCGTAAGCACTAGTTCGTTCAAAGGGGAATCCTGAGATCACGCTTGCCCGGATTCCAGGTAGCGAATCCGTTTCTGGATGTCGACGTTGACGCTTTGATACCGCGTCACCAAGTTGCCGGGGTTGAACAGCTTGTTGCGGATGACCTCGACGTCGTCTTGGCCGATGGCGTTGGTGAAGATCGAACGCAGGTATTCGACGCCGAGTTTGGACGGCTGGAAGCGTGACTCGTCGTAGAACGAACGATGCACGAAGCGGGGGTGAATCACGCCCCACTGATCTTTGAGTTTGTTGGCCGGCAGCGCGTCGAGCGTGAAGCCTTTGTCACGCGACCACTGGAGCGTAGCGACCGAGTCGTTCTGCTCGGCGATCAGCAGGTCGAACGCTTTGCCGCCGAGTTGGCTGGCATAGAAGCGGTCGAACTGAATCGGTCGTCCACCGCGTTGTGTGTGGCCGACTTTCCGAGTGAAGATCGCGGCCTTGGCGGATTCGTGCCGCCGCTTGCGTTGGAAAAATGCGTCACCCAACCGCTTGAGCAGCAGGTTCTGCAAGGCCTCGGCCGCGCCGTGGAAGACGACGTTGCCGGCGGGGTCTTTGCTTTGGCTGTCGACAACGCCGAGCTGTTGCCCATGTTCGTCGGTGACTCCTTCGCCGATGACCACGACGGCATGCTTTTGCAGTTCGTACGTCTCGCGAACCCGTTCGACAACGCGGTCGACGTTCAGCGGCACTTCGGGAATGAGGATCATGTCCGGCTGTCCGTAGGCCGAGCCGAGCGCGATGTAGCCGGACTCGCGACCCATGACCTCGATGATGGCGATGCGGCGATGACTTTCGGCCGTCGTGCGAATGCGCTCGACGCCTTGAGCGACAACGAACACCGCCGTCGTGTAGCCGGGAGTCGCGTAATTGATGATCTCGTCGAGTTCGATTTCCGCGCGGCCGGGTGTGCGGTGGTAAGTCGGCTTGCCGGTGGCATCAACGCTGTCCCGAACCCACTCGTTCGGTTCGTGGATGTAGTTCAGGCCCAGATCGTTGTCGATCGTCTTCGGCGCGAGCACGCATGGGAAGAATTCGGCGATCGGCTGCATACCGCTCAACGTGCCGTCGCCGCCGATGCAAATCAGTCCCTCGATGCCCAATCGCTTCAGCCGCTCGGTGACGACCTTCAGTTCGTCTGGCTGATTTGGGTCGATGTAAGTGCGCGACGAGCCGATGATCGACCCGCCCAAGCACGGATCCAGTTCTGGAATTCTTTGAAAGAGCGGATTGAGTGGCACGTGCGGCGCCGAGGGATTGAGTAGTCCGTCAAAACCTTTGATCAGTCCGAAAACCTCGACCTCGCACTGATTCGCACGTTCGACGGCCCCGTACAACGTCGCGTTGAGAGCCGGAGTGTCTCCGCCCGCGGTCAGAATCCCGATCCGTTTCATCCCGCTGTTCATGACAAACTCCGATTCACGGCCGGCGACATGACTCAGTGGCTTCATCTTGAGTCGATCCGGCGAAGCACTTATACCTCACCTCCCGGTCATTGCGAAGGAGCCTCGCGCGGTGATTGGGTCGCGAATTAGACCGGTCGTGGTGATTGGGTAGCTGAAGTCGTGAGACTTCAGGCTCCGAACTCTCACGAGTTCGGCTACCGTTTCGCATCTGAATGGATGGTTACATGCGTTACTTCATTGGTTGCTGTGCCTCGGCGATCGTGGGAGGCTTCGTGGCGCTCTGCTGCCACGAGGGTGGTCTGCTCCGACAGGTGGATGCTCAGGATCGGAACGGCTCCGAAAAAGGAGCCGCGCGGCGGGCGTCGTTTTCGCTGGAAGAGAACCGCGCGTTCGCTCCGACCAATCTGCCGAACGTCTTCGACCGCGATGGATTAACGCCGGATGAAGCGGTCAACGTGGCGGTCTACGCGGCGATCAACAAGAGCGTCGTGAATATCAACACCAAGAGCACTCAAACGGCGCTCTTGGCGTTTGAGGTGCATGCCGAAGGAACCGGTTCGGGTTCGATCCTCGACAAGGCCGGGCATATCGTGACGAATTTTCATGTCATCGCCGACGCAAGCGACGTGGTGGTGACGTTGTACGACGGGAAGCAGTACGACGCGTCATTCGTCGGCGCGGACCCGGAGAACGACATCGCGGTGATGAAGATCGACGCTCCGGAAGACATGCTGTTTCCCGTGGCGCTCGGCGATTCGAGCGCGCTGCGAGTGGGTATGAAGTGCTTCGCGATCGGCAACCCGTTCGGTTTGGAACGAACGCTGACGACCGGCGTTGTCTCCAGCCTCGATCGCTCGCTGCAGATTCGCAATAACCGCTCGATCAAGCAGATCATCCAGATCGACGCCGCGATCAATCCGGGAAACTCCGGCGGGCCGTTGCTCGACACCCACGGCCGGCTGATCGGCATCAACACGGCAATCGCCAGCAAGACCGGCCAAAGCGCGGGCGTCGGCTTCGCAATCCCAGTGAACCTGCTGAGCCGCGTCGTGCCGGAACTGATTCGTCACGGCAAAGTGATTCGCCCCGAGACTGGCGTGCGACTGTTCGAGACCGACAAGGGCTTGATGGTCGCGGGAATGCAATCGGGAAGTCCGGCCGAGAAAGCCGGACTGCGCGGGCCGCGTGTCACTCGCAAGCGGACGGGGCCGTTCGTCGTTGAACGCGTCGATCGCAGCGCGGCCGATTTGATCGTGGCCGTCGACGGACGTGACGTCAAAACGCAGGATGACTTCCTGACCGCCGTCGAACGCAAGCGCCCGAATGAGGAAGTCGTGATCACAGTGGTCCGTGAAGGCCGACGACTCAACATTTCCGTGAAACTCGGCGGCACGGGGCCAAACGGACCGGAATCCAAGCTATAGGCTGGGCACGCGACAAGTCCGATTGGCAGGTCTCAGCCTTGTGAGATACAAACCAGCCTGGTTGGACGTAGGCGTCCGACCTACGTTCGAGTCGCGGGTATAGCCCGCGTTAAGCAGGAGCACTCTCGTGCTGGCGGTCGATCGAATGGTTCACTGGGTTAAAGGCGCTGGGCGGCCGATTCCGGCTCGGCTTTCGAGATGGCACGCGCTGGCGCACTCGATTCTGCGACGGGTCGACGAACTGGGAAAACTGAATGATCGCGAACTGTTGCAGGCGGGCCTGGAAATTCGCTGGCGTGCGAAAGCCGGTGAGCCGCTCGGGAAGTTGATGCCCGAAGCCTACGCCTTGGTCGTCGAGGCGTCACAGCGCACAACCGGCATGAAGCACTATGAAGTGCAGATCACGGGTGGCATCGGGCTGTATGAAGGAGGCATCGCCGAGATGCAAACCGGCGAAGGCAAGACGCTGACCGCCGTCCTCCCGGGGTTCTTGCGGGCCTTGCCGGGACGTGGCTTTCACGTGATCACGGTCAACGATTACCTGGCGAAACGTGACGCCGAGGAGATGAGTCCGATTTACATCGCGTTGGGAATTTCGGTGGGCTGCGTGACGTCGCCCGATCAGACCGCCCAGCGTCGGCAGGCGTACGCTCAAGACATCACATACGGCACCGCGAAAGAGTTCGGCTTCGACTATCTCCGTGATCGGTTGCGGCTGGGCGTCGGTGCTCAGGAAATGCGAAAGCCGAACGTGTTCGTGTCGCGCGCAGCGGGTGGCATGGAAGGCGAGCAGCCGGTGCAGCGCGGTCACTACGGAGTGCTGATCGACGAGGCGGACAGCATTCTGATCGATGAAGCCCGGACGCCGTTGATCATTGGCCTGACGTTGCCCAACGACGCGGCGACGGTCAGTCTGTTCCGCTGGTGTCAGCGAGCGGTCTCGCACTTGGAAGGGAACACCGATTTCGTCTATGAGCCGAAACGTCGCGCGGCTTATCTGACCGACGCGGGCTGCCGGAAAATTCTGTTGTTGGCTAAGCCCGCGTTGATCGACGCGGTCGATACCG
>CAZPUJ010000457.1:0-3209 GCA_964589725.1 uncultured Planctomycetaceae bacterium | reverse complement strand
TCGACAGAAATCTGGAAGATGAGGCTTGGACGCAAGAGCGCTATGAACAACTTGAAGCTCAGGTCCAAGGGATCAAGCAACTGGACCCTGAGGAGGCCCGCAAGGCTCACGATCGGCTCAGCCGCCGCTTCCGCGAGCACTTGCAGCAAGCGATCCAACGCCCCTCACTCAGCCCGGATGACCTGGACAAAATCCGCATTGAATTGGATTTCTTCACCACGCGCAATTCGTCCGCCGCAAGTGAACTCAAGCAGGAATTAGAGCAGCGGCTCCGCGCCTGGACGACTGTGTTTGATCTCAGTCCCCCTTACGCGAACCTGCCGACCGTCTTTGCGCCGCCTCTGGTGCAACAGACCGGCGAACGACTCGTCGCGCAGGCCAGCGAGGGACCGACGCCGGGCGTCGACGCGGAAAAAACGGACGTACCGGACCCCACGCTCGTCCCCACACTCGTTGCGAGTGGCGGAAATGTGGAGTTGAAGGCGACCTTTACGGAGGCCGCCCTGGACAAGTCCCAGCGCTTGGGTGTGATGTTCAACCTCGCTGGCAAGCAGGGGTATCAGTTTGTGCTCGCAATCGCTTCACGGGTCAAGGTGAACGCCGCCGAGGCAACCAGCGTCGAAATGCCAGCCGAGGATCCGCCCCTTGTCGGCACGCTCGGCAAAGAGTTGGGGGCCGGTCGACAGATCGAATTGCAGATCGTCCGCAATGGGTTGGTCGTCCGGCGACAGTTGGCACGGGTGAGCGGCAAGACGTTTGTACTCTCGGCCCAGCGCGAGCATGGCCGGCTCTCGTGCCAATTGAACGACCAACCACCTCTCGTTTATGAGGACATCTTCCCACTGGGCCTGGTGGAACCCGGCGTGTTTGGCCTGGTCCTGCCGCCAGGCGCAGAGGTCACGCAGGTGAAGGCCGCGAGGCAAGCGCTCCCGTCTGAGCCCAGCCCGCTGGAACGGGGCGACTTCTTCCTCGCTAACCAGCAATTCCAAGAGGCTTTCGACAGTTATCGGGAGCAGGAGGCGGGCGCGGCGGTGGACGTACGCCAGGAGTCCCGTACCAAACAGGGCCTGTGCCTGCTGCAACTCAACCGCGATGAGGATGGCGCCCGCCTGCTCGAACAGGTCGCCGGTGAAGGCGGCGACCGTTGGCCGATCATCGCGGCCTGTCACCTCTGGCAGTTGCGGTTGCGCCAATCGCGGTACGACGACGCGGAACTGATTCGTGAGGTTCTGGCGTCGCGCTATCAATTTGAGCAACTCGCCAGCCTGCTGCCGGACAGTCTTCGGAATGGAGTCATTAAAGAGTACTTGAAGGCCGTGCATGGCTCGAACATAGCGACCTTTAACGAGGAACGACTCCGGCGGATGGAAAGAGTGATCGAAACGGAACGTCTCGTCGCCGGGCAGCCCGGAGCCAGTTCGCAACTCATGCTGTTACGCGGGTATCGCGCCGTCGAGCAGAACCAGAAGGCGCTGAGATTGGCGGCGCAGATCCTGGATTCGCCCCAGGAATTAGTGCTGTCGCTGTTTGATCGCGTATGGCTGGTTGAGGAATACTGCTGGCTGCTCCGTTTGGAAAATCAGTCATCCAAGGCTTTGGAGTATGTGAACCGCAGGCTCGAGCCGCAACCGGGAGTTTACTCTCCCGAGTGGCTGCCGCTGTTGGTGGAGCGGGCACGAATTCATGCGGCCCGCGGCGAGCGCGAGTTAGCGGAGGCGGACCTGGATGAGCTTCTCGTGCGGGTTTCGATCGGGCAGATGGTGTACCGCCACTATTCCGCGGCGCGGCTCTTGCAGGGATTTCTCCGCGACGAGCGGGGAGATTCCGCTGGCGCGCAGGAGGCCTGGAAGGCCGGCGTCTATCGCGTCTGGTATCCCGAGTACGAACGTGATTGGGACGCGACGCATGAGCGTGAAATTACCGATGACCCCAAACGCCCCGCCTTGCCCGCCGAGAACCCGCATCAGTTCAGCGGCGTGGAATTTGTGCAGTTTGCTATGCTCAGTTCGCTCGCGGATCAGTTGACCGAGGCCGACGCGGGGCAGATGTTCGCATGGCTGACTTTTCGCTTCGGCAATGCCCGGGACCACACCATCTCCTCCCTGATTTCTTTGCTCCAGAGCGATCTAGCCTTTCGCACCTTTCGCGGACTGTGCCACACGCCGCGGGGTCGGCAGGTGGCGAGGGGAGTGGCGTTTCAAAGCTTGAGCCTTGCTGAAGTCGCGCATCACCCTCTGTATCTGATGGTGTACGAAGTGGCCCATCAGGGGGCGTTTCCTCAGGGGCTTAGCGAGTCCCAGGACCAGATCCTTTGGCGCGCGGCGCAAGAGATGCATTCGGGCTATCTGACGGGCAAGCTGAGCAAGAGCCAACTGCTCAGCCTGACCTTCACCTGGAAAGGCCAGACCGGCGCCTTTGGTTGGGACGGCATTGCCAGCGGGCTCGATCCGACCATCCGCGGCTATATGGCGTTTGTCTTTGGTCACCGCCTATTGAGACTCAAGCAGCCCAGGGATGCCGCGAAGCTATTTCGCGTGGCAGTCGAGGATTCGGGCGCCGACACTGTGCTGCGGATGCAGGCCGAGGAGGAACTGGAACGAGGTGAAGCGGCAGTGCCCTGACAGCCCGTTGAAAAACGGGGAGGGCGAATTCACTTGCCTGACATTTCGTCCCATTGGATCTGGCACTTCGGCAACGCGGCCTTCAACTCGCTGATTCCGGCGGCGGTGACTTTGGTGCGGCGCAGGTCGAGAGATTCGAGGTTCGTCAGGTCGGCCAGCCGGTCGAACTGAGGGGACTCAATCGTCGCGATTTGAACATGCGGCTCAGGGCGGGATTCTGACTTGGTCACGTTGCCACGGTCGTAACGCGAGCAGGGTCGCCGAGTCACGGAGTGACTTTTGACGGTAGCCGTGGGTTTCAACCCACGGATTTCGGATGACGCGATCATCATTTCGTCGCGGAGCGACGATTGAACGCGTGGTGTGTCAGCACATTTGAAATGGGTCGTTCGCGCGTCATGGTTTCAATCGTCGCTCCGCGACGACATCGGTTTTCCGGGTAACCAACCGTGGGTTGAAACCCACGGCTTCCTTCGGCGGTCGCTCTGCGACCAAGGCAAAAACGAAAGTGCGGCCGGTAAGGTGTGTGCAACAACGCGGAACACACCCATGAATTATGGAGTTCTCCCGGTACGTTCGGCGTTGCTG
>CAZPUJ010000456.1:0-2556 GCA_964589725.1 uncultured Planctomycetaceae bacterium | reverse complement strand
CATCCTCATCGCCATCTGTTGAAAAACTATACCCCCGAATTCATCGCGATCTGATCGGCGGGTGACCGGTTACGCTCGACCTTGTGTCGGTGGCTCGCGGGTTTCTGCACTACCTTCCAGATCACGCGAAATCGCGCGGTCCGTAGTGCAAAAACCCGCGAGCCACTGGGGCAAGCCCAGTGGGGTCACTTGATTGAGGACTAAAACATCGCGTGTGCTCGGTAGCCTTGCACCGCCGCGACCGTCGGGCGAGGGGTCAGGGGTTCTGATTTCTGTTTTGGCGTCACAAACGAAGTCAAGCGTGTTTGGAGTTTGACTGGCGATGGAAATCAATGGCGCGTGGTCGTCGACGGCCTCTCCGCCACCGAAGCCGGCCAAGAACTCGGCATGCGCCCAGGCACCGTTCGAGTGGCCAAATCCCGCGTGTTACAACGCCTGCGACGGCAATTGAGCGACGTGGAGTAGATGGCCTCAATCCGATGTCGATTTATCGCCGTCGCGTGCTCGCGAAAAGTTCTTTCAGGGACAGCTCAAAGCCCGGCAGGACGTCGCCACCGTCCAGGGATTGGGTCGCGCGGAGGTGACGGCATGCGTCGGGTGCCGTATAGACATCGGCGGTGCGAGTCTTGGGATCGACAATCCATACCAATCGGCAGCCGGCTTCGAAGTATTCTCGAAACTTGCGTTCGATCTCGCGGGACGTATTGCTTTTGCTGAGCACCTCGACCGCCAAATCGGGGAAGAGATCGGGAATTGGCTCGTCGGGAAACTCGCCGCCGGGAATCTGGTCCCACGAGATGAAGGAGACGTCGGGAATGCGGACTAAGCGCGGCCGAAGTCGCATCATCCCGCCGGCACCAAGAACCACGCCGAGGTCGTTGCTGTCGAGGAAGGTTTTCATCAGGTGGCCCAGATGGAATGCGAGCAGCGATTCTCTGGCACCCATAGCTTTCTCCACCAAGACACCATCGACGAGTTCATACAGCCGGTTTTCTTTAGCCTCAATGCGGATGACGTCCTTTTCGGTCGCGCGTCCTGGAGCGGGAACTAAGCGGATGCGGCGGGGGCTGATGTCCCCCAGTTCCTGCAAGAGGTCGGCGATCGTTGGCGGTTCGGCGAATGCGGTGGGCATGTGAATTCCTGGCGAGCAGCTAAAGACGAGTGGCGATTCTACCGTTGTGGTGGAACAAACCAACCGTTTTTCGGTCGTCAGGCATCGTGCTCGTTCGCTTCGGCGGTGGATCGTGTAACGCGCCAGCGTTATCTTGGCTGTGGGCAAAATTGCTCGGGAAACGTTTTCGTGGCCGAACCGCACTCTTTCGACCAGGAGACAAGCCATGAACCAGACCAGCCGTCGCGACTTTTTGGCCGATGTGGGCAAAGGCATGTTGATCGCCAGTGTGGGATCGACAATGGCCTCGGAATTGGGGCTGGCCAAAGGGATGGCCGCAGAAGCGTCGAAGGGTCTCACGTTTGGCAGTTTGGAGCCGCTGGTGTCGCTGATGCAGCAGACGCCGTCGGATAAGCTGTTGCCGGCGGTGGTCAAGGAGATTCAAAAAGGCACGGACCTGAAGACGTTGGTCGCTGCGGCGGCGCTCGCGAACGCTCGCTCCTTCGGCGGGCAGGATTACATCGGGTTCCACACTTTCATGGCTCTCGCCCCGGCTTGGCACATGTCGAAGGAATTGCCGGAGGCTCAGCGGCCGTTGCCAGTGCTCAAGGTGCTGTACCGCACCACGAGGCGTCTTTGATCTGATGCTCAAATACGCCATCAGCGAAGACGGTCGGCTGCACGCCGAGAAGTATTATCGCACCGTGAGCGAAGAATTCGCCTCGATGCGTTCGGCGTTTAAGTGGCGAGAGCTAACGGCGCTCGCGCGCGTGACGGCGAGTTCCTTCGCGTACAACCGCGAAGATAAGCACGGCTTCCGTGCTCCAGGCTACGACGAAGCTTGCCATTTATTGGGGGTGTCAAGCTAACCGCCAATCAAGCGACCCCGCCGACCTTGCGTCGGCGGTTTACAGGTTTTTGCACTACTTGCCAGTTGATTTCGAGTGGAGTTTAAGTAGTGCAAAAACCCACGAGCCACGGAGGCAAGCTCAGTCGGGTCGCATGTTTGATGGCTAACCCACACTGTGCAACGCGGACGTCAACTCGCGCAGAAACGTCGTGATGTCGCGTTCGGTGTTGTAGCCGTGGATCGCCACGCGCAGACGTCCGGCATGCGACATGATGTGGATTCGTTGAGCTTTCAGGTGCTGAGCGATCTTGTCGGCCGAGGGATGTCGAAACGCAAAAATTCCGGCGATCGCGGACTCGTCGCGAGGCGTCAGCAATTCGACGGGCAGCTTGGACAGTTCGTCGAGACAAGCGAGCGTCAGCGGACGCACGGCTTGGTCGATGGCCGCGACGCCGATGCCTCGCAGGTATTCGAGTGCCGCTCGAATGGCGTAGATCGCCGGGAAGTTCGGCATGCCCACCGCGAAGCCAGCGGCACCGGGACGACTCACCGCGCGCTCGAACCGGTTCGGTCCGAAGGCATCTTCCAGATGGAA
>CAZPUJ010000455.1:0-2535 GCA_964589725.1 uncultured Planctomycetaceae bacterium | reverse complement strand
AGCAGACGAGGACATATTCCGCCGGGTCGTAGCCTTTCGCGACAGAGATCGCTCGAATCGCTCGCACCATGTTGGCGTTCGCGATCTGGCACAGTCCGTGAGCCAGCTCGTCAGGACTCATTCGTCGAGCCGTCACCGTCGCGGCCCGGTCGGCAAGTTCAACCAATCGCGCGGCGACGGCGTCACGATCCAGCGGAAACGGAAACCGCGAGGCCACAATGCGACCGAGCCACAGATTCAGATCCGTGACCGCCAGCGGTCCACCTCGGCCGTAACAAGCCGGGCCCGGATCGGCACCGGCGCTCTGCGGACCGACGATCAACTTGACGCCGTCAAAACCGCAGATGCTGCCGCCGCCCGCCGCCACCGTTTCAATCGACAGCATCGGTGCGACGATGCGGACTCCGGCTTTCCTCGTTTCGAACTCATATTCGTAATCGCCATCGAACCGCGCGACGTCAGTGCTCGTGCCCCCCATGTCGAAACCGATCGCTTTCGTGAAGCCCGCTTGTTGAGCGACTCGCGAAAAACCGATCACACCGCCCGCCGGCCCGGAAAGAATGCTGTCCTTGCCGACGAAGCGAGCGGCGTCGACGAGACCGCCGGCGGACGTCATCAGCTTCAGGCGAGGTGGGGTTTGTCGCGGTCCCCTCTCCCTTTGGGAGAGGGTTAGGGTGAGGGAAACAGCGGACTCTGATGCGTGTTTGACCAAATCATCGCCTAACACCTGGGCACCCTCACCCGGCCTTCGGCCACCCTCTCCCCGAGGGAGAGGGCTGTCGTCCGCGGCTGGCTCCAATTGTTGTTGCAGTCTTCCCACATAGTCCCGCAAGATCGGATTCAGGTATGCATCCATCACGGTCGTGTCGCCGCGGCTGACGATTTTGATGAGCGGCGACAAGTGGCTGGAGACGCTGATTTCGTTGAAGCCGACCTCGCGAGCGATGCGTTCGACCAGTTGCTCGTGAGCGGGATTGGCGAACGAGTGCAAGAGGCAGATGGCGAGGGAGCACTGAGTACTGAGTGCAGAGTACTGAATACTGAGAGTCTGCAACTGCCTTCGAAGTGCCATCTCGTCCGGCGCTCGAAGGACGCGTCCGTCAGCATCCATTCGTTCGTCGATCTCGACGACAGCAGAAAACAACGGCTCTGGTTTGCGGATATTGAGGTCGAACAGTTTCGGACGGTCTTGATTGGCGATCAGCAAGACGTCCGCAAAGCCCTTCGTGGTGACGAACGCCGTGCGCGCACCACGTCGCGTGAGCAGCGCGTTGGTGCCGCGAGTCGTCCCCAGCCTGACGGTGACGGGTGGAATCGGTTCGTCGCGACGCAGGCTGAGCACCGTGCGAATCGCCAGGATCGGAGCCTCTTCGCCAGCTGACAGTTCGTACCGAGTGCCGGCATCGACAATCGTTGGCAACAGCGTGTCGACCTCAAGGACTCCCAAGTGTCGATGATACGAGGCAATTTTCGCGGTGAACAACTCCTCGCCGCAGTCGTCGAGGAATCGAATGTTGTAGCCTAGCCAAAAGCCTTCCGGATCATTCCGCCGCAGCGGATCGACGATCCGATTCGTCCCGTTCCGATCCTCGACTTGTCCCTTCGCGACGCCGCTGCTGAGTACTTTGATCGGCCGCAGCTCGCCCGACAGCGATCGCGCGATGCAGTCCGTGAACGTTCCACCGACGTCGATCCAGAATTCCCATGTGTTCATACAAAGTCCCTTGAGAAGCCGGCGCGGACAATGACGAAACACCCAAAATGGATCAGGCGTGTTGACTGGCTCTCGTCTGCAACCGCGTCCGCGCCCACTCTTCGTCGAGCGAACTCAGTCGGAGCGACGCAGGTCGGGTGTAATCGACGGAGTAATCGTAGCCAGCGCGTTCGTAAACGCTCGCGAACAGCGATTGCAAGTCGACTCGTACATCGGGGTCGGTTCCCGCCAGAGGAACCGGGATGTTGGGAAGTGGCTGCCGCAACAGGATCGGCCAAACGTCTGCCAGCGGCCGTTTGGTGGCGCGGCTTTCGATGACATAAAACGGAGCCGGTGGCAGACGTTTGCCCATTGGCAGCCGTCGGCCCTCACGCAACAAGTCCAATTCGATCAGGTTCGTGGAACTGGACAGAACTGCGTCACGCTTTGTGAGGTATTCGCGGCGTCCGTCGCTGCTGGCTCGCTTGTTCGTCGGCGACAGCAGTTCGATCACCGTCACGAGCTCGCGCGAATCGAGCAGTCGAATCTCGAGAAACGTCTCGCGGACTCGTTCCGGCATCGCCAGCGGAATCGTGACTGGCTCGACGAGCGTCGCGGTGGTCGAGGCGTCGAAAGCGCCCGAACCCGGCTCATTGGACCCGCTTTCCCAGACCGATACGTCGGGGCGGATCGAGCCGACAGTCTCTTCAGGTTCCTGGATGACGTACACGCGCTCCTCGACGCGCGCCACGTAGCGCGGACGAAGTCGTGGCATCAACTCCGCGCGCAACGCCACGATGAAATCGCTGTGAAAGTCGGCCCAGACTTGATGCTCCAGGAAC
>CAZPUJ010000454.1:0-3381 GCA_964589725.1 uncultured Planctomycetaceae bacterium | reverse complement strand
GGAGACCAAATCCAGCCGTTGATCGCGTCCTCAGGAGTCCGCACGCCCCAATAGATGTTCTCGCGATACGGCAAGCCGCTGTGCTGGAACCAGCCGGTCTCGGCCATCCAGACGGCGTGCTTTTGTGCCGCGAGGCACATTGTGGAGTTGAGCGTCGACGGCGACAGGCCGTTGCGAGCCCGTTCTTGATTGTGCAGCTCCAGCAGTTTTTGGATGGTCGGATGTTTGACTAACCACTCAAGTTTTTGAGAATGTCTTTCGATCCGATTCAGCATCTCGCTCGACTGGATCGGCAACGCGAACACGCATGTGGTCGCCAGGATCAACGCCCCGACTTTCGACTTTCGAGTCCAGCTCATTGGGTAACCTCCATAATTAAAAATGGGAGACTTACACAGACTTTGACAGGCGACCCACTTGGCAAAGCGAGGGAATCTTTGCGGGCCAATGTCGTGAGTTCAAGCGAGTTTGGACTTTTAGTGAGGCAGATATGCGGCTGTCGGTTGTGATCCCGACGCTCAACGAAGCGGGCAAAATTAAGCAAAACGTCCAGCATGCTTTGCTGTTGCGTCCGTTGGAAGTCGTCGTAGCGGACGGCCAGAGTGAAGACGGCACGGCTGATATCGCGCGTTCGGCGGGAGCCTCCGTCCTGCTGAGCCAGAGGGGGCGAGGGAGTCAGCTCAACGCCGGGGCACGGGCGGCGAGTGGTGATGTGCTGTTGTTCTTGCACGCGGATTGTTGGCTCGAACCTGATGCGGCCAGACAGATTGACTTAGCCCTGGCGAACCCCAACACGGTGGGGGGCGCGTTCCGGCAGCGAATTAATCACCCAGGGCGTCTGTTTCGTTGGTTGGAATGGGGAAACGCCGCGAGAGTTCGGTGGTGGAAATTGCCCTACGGCGATCAAGGGATTTTCTTGCGGCGAGAAGTCTTCGTGGCGGTTGGGGGCTTTGCTGAAGTCCGGCTGATGGAGGACGTATTGCTGATGCGCGAACTGCAACGGCGACATTCAGGGATTGAACTCTTGGACGGCCCTTTGCACGTCGATGCGCGGCGGTGGTTGTCGCACGGTGTTGTACGGCAGACGATCCGAAACTGGTTGCTGTTGGCCGGGCTGGGACTGGGAGTCTCGCCAGAACGGTTGGCAAAGTTTTATGTGCCGTCACCTGTTCGGCGGCCATGAAGCTTCTTAGAATCCTCACGTGATGACTTATTGCGACTGTGTCTCAGTAGCCCTCTTCGCCGGGAGTCTTGCTTTGGCGGATGTTGTCCCTCTGGAAATGATGGCCTGCGGCGAGGTGGGACGTGTAGTCCAAGTGGTGGGAGCGCCCGAAGTGGTTCATCGACTGGCCGAGATGGGTCTTAGAGAACGAGTTCGCATTCGGATGGTTCAGCCGGGACGTCCCTGTATCGTGGCGGTCGAAGACCACCGGCTGAGCTTTCGTGCGGACGACGGGATTGAAGTCATGGTCGCATTGAACGGCGGGGCTTGACGGCGTCATTCTTCCTTCAAAGGGTTTCTGCGAAGTGTTTCGGACTTTGGATCAACTTGCGGAAGGGCAAGCCGCAACCATTCTACATGTCGACGGTGAGGACATGATCTCCGTGCGGTTGATGGAGATGGGGTTGACGGATGGCGAGCCGATTCGGTCGCTGGGTGCCGCACCGTTGGGTGATCCACTCGAGTTCGAAGTCCGAGGATACCGCATCTCGCTGCGCATCTCAGAAGCCCGCCTTGTCCAGATCACCGATTGACGTGGAATGAGTTTCAACGTGCCCGCAACAGGACTGATTGAAAACCTTGTCGACGATCATGCCCATTGCCCCTCCAACCCTCGTCCCGCCTCATGCCTCTGACCGTTGCCATCATTGGAAATCCGAATACGGGCAAGAGCACGTTGTTCAATGCGCTCACCGGGCTGCAGGCGCGCGTCGGGAACTTTCCGGGCGTGACCGTTGAGAAAAAAATCGGCCGCATTCGCGGAGCGTCCGGCGAGATTGACCTCGTGGACTTGCCGGGTACGTACAGCCTGTCGCCTCGGTCGCTGGACGAGATGGTTTCGGTCAACGTGTTGTTGGGACGGCAGCCAGAGATCGGCAAAGTTGACGCTGTTGTTTGCATTCTCGACGCATCGAACCTCGAGCGGAATTTATATCTTGCCTGCCAAGTGCTCGATCTTAGTTTGCCGACGGTGTTGGTGTTGAACATGTCGGACGTCGCGGCGACGCGCGGGATTCGTATCGACATCGCCGCGCTGGAACACAAATTGGGTGTGCGAGTGCTAGCCACATCGGCGCATCGACGACAAGGGATCGAAGAGGTCAAAGTCGCAATCGCGGCGACAGTGGCAGCCGCTCCCGCATCGCGACCGCAGCCGTTTCCACAGGCGTTTTACGACGAGTCCCGACAGTTGGCGTCTCGACTACCGGCTTTGGGAGTCTCTGACGCTCCGGCCTATTTGGTCGAGCGAGCGTTGCTAGACGTTGGCGGCTATTTGGAAACTCACTGGCTGAATGGAGCCACTCCGCAATGGCAAGCGGCGTTGACCGAGTCCCGCGCGCGATTGAGGGATTTGGGCTGTCGGATTCCTGCGATCGAGGCGAAGTCGCGGTACGCCTGGGCCAAACAAGTCTTGCACGATGTCGCGACGATTCCGCCCGCGCGGCCAGAGACGAGCAGCGACCGAGTTGACCGTGTGCTGACTCACCGATTTGTCGGCTTGTTGATCTTCGCCGCGATGATGTTCGTCGTGTTTCAGGCAATCTACTCGTGGTCCGAGCCGCTGATGGGAATTTTCGAAGCCGCTCAATCGTGGGCCGCCGGCTTGGTGGCTTCGTTGATTCCGCCGGGCACGTTCCGTAGTTTGCTGACCGACGGTGTCATTGCTGGAGTCGGCGGCGTGTTGGTCTTCGTGCCGCAGATCGCAATGCTGTTTCTGTTCATCGCCTTGCTGGAGGATTGCGGATACCTCGCCCGCGCCGCGTTTCTGATGGACAAGTTGATGTCGAAAGTCGGGTTGAACGGCAAGTCGTTCGTGCCGCTGATGACGTCGTATGCCTGCGCGATTCCCGGCATCATGGCTACGCGAGTCATCGAAGATCGTCGAGCAAGACTGGCGACAATTGTCGTCGCGCCGTTAATGAGTTGCTCCGCGCGATTGCCGGTTTATTCGCTCTTCATTTCGCTATTCATTCCGGATGCGCGATTACTCGGCCCAATCGGCCAGCGCGGTTTGGTGCTGTTTGCGATGTACAGCCTGGGTGCGGTCGTCGCAGTGCCGGTCGCGTGGTTGTTGCGGAAAACCGTCTTTCACGGCGAGACGCCGCCGTTCGTCATGGAGCTTCCCGCGTACAAATGGCCTTCGCCCTGGATCGTGGTCA
>CAZPUJ010000453.1:0-5051 GCA_964589725.1 uncultured Planctomycetaceae bacterium | reverse complement strand
GTCAACGACGATGGATCGAGCGGGGCCGCGGCCGCCAGCCTCTCTTCCGGTGTTGCCGTCGCTGGCAGCAGTGCCAGCTCGACCGTGGTGGCCAACCAAGGGACGTCGACTCGGTTTGAATCGGACCTCGCTTACTGGTTGAGTCAGTGGCACGATGACAACCAAAACGGGGTCATCGATCCGGGCGAGATCTAGGACGAGCCAAGTGAGCAGATGACGGTGGGATGGTCTTTCAGGTTCTCAATCGGGCGAATGCTCGTGCGACGATTTTCGAGAGGCCGGAAGACTTCGCGGCTTTCAAGCGAGTCTTGAGCGAAGCGCTCGACCGTGTGGAGATGCGAGCGCACGCGCATTGTCTGATGCCGAATCGCTGGCACTTCGGGAGTGACTCGGCGATCAATCGTGCCGTCACTTGTCATCCGCGGGCGAGCCGGTCACGCTATCGCAACGTTGCCAACAATCTCTCCTCGGCGGATTCGATGAAAGGAACACCCATGAGACGCTTTGCTTGGTTGCTCGGTTTGGCGTTCGTCGGAATGACAGCTTTCGTGGAGGCGGCGGAGGCTCCCAAAGGGATCACGGATTTGCCGCGGTTGTTCGTGGACGACTTTGAGTCCGGCAATTCCGATCGCTGGACGACAACCGATCCCACCGCGTGGAAGATCCTTGTGACGGACAAAGGGAAAGTCTTCAGTCAGTTCCAAAAGAAGAGCAACTACGAACCGCCAGTACGGTCGCCGTACAACCGTGCGTTGATCAAAGACATCGTCGTCAGCGACTTCCTACTGGACGTGAAGCTGCAATCGACGATTCCCGACTACGGCCATCGCGATCTGTGTTTGTTCTTCGGCTACCAAGACCCATCGCATCTGTATTACGTGCATCTCGGCAAACAGACCGACAATCACGCCAATCAAATCTTTATCGTCAACGCCGAGCCGCGGAAGAAGATTTCGACGAAGACCAGTTCGGGCACGAATTGGACCGACAATTGGCATCACGCTCGAGTGGTGCGCGACGTGAAGAGCGGATCGATTCAGGTCTTCTTCGACAACATGGCCGAACCGGTCATGACCGCGACGGATTCGACGTTCAAGTGGGGCCAGGTGGGCGTTGGTTCGTTCGACGACACCGGGAACTTCGACGACGTGTTCTTGTTCGGTACGAAGATCGAATCGAAAGAAGTCGCGGTTGTGGACCAGCAAGCTCAACCAACTGGAAAGAAAGCCGAACGGCCGGACAACTCACCGCCCGAAGGCTTCACGGCGCTCTTCAACGGCAAAGACCTGACTGGCTGGAAAGGACTGGTGAAGAACATCAAAGAGCGACAGGCGATGACCGCCGAACAAATCGCCGAAGAACAAAAGAAAGCCGATGAGAGCATGAAGGCTCACTGGCGTGCCGAGAACGGTGTGCTGGTCTTCGACGGCAAGGGGCAGAATCTCTGCACGGCCAAGGATTACGGCGACTTCGAGCTGTACTGCGATTGGAAGATCGAAAAGAAGGGGGACAGCGGTCTGTATCTCCGCGGTACGCCCCAAGTCCAAATCTGGGATCCTGACGATGAAGCTCAACGGCCGAACGGAGCCGACAAAGGTTCGGGCAGTTTGTGGAACAACCAGAAGAACCCGCGCTTCCCGGACGTGAAGGCCGACAACCCCGTCGGTCACTGGAACACGTTCTTCATCCGCATGGTCGGCGACAAGGTGACGATCACGCTCAACGGCAAGCTGGTTGTCAACAACGTCACGCTGGAGAACTACTGGGAACGCGACAAGCCGTGCTACGAAACTGGCCCGATCGAGCTGCAGAACCACGGCAACACGCTGTACTTCAAGAACATCTACGTCCGCGAATTGCTACGGAAGTGAGAACCAGACTCGAGTACGCGGCGGCGTGTAGAAATGGCGAGGGATCGTCTTGTCTGAAAGTCACTGACTTGTCTCGCATCCATTCCATCGATCACCAGCCGTCATTGAGGGACAGATCCACCTCACGTCCGCATTGAAACTGAACTGGTGGTTCCGCCGTCATTCGGAGCCACACGGACTGTCCTTCGAATTGTCCTTCGACACCGATGTGCGAGCCCAGGTCGTCGTCCTCCGCCATCGGTTGAGCTTGCCAATAGAAGCTGTCGGTGGAATCGAAGACCAACATCAGGTCGTGCAGGTTGAGCATGAACCGGGAGAGTCCCACTTGGCCATCGCGTGGTCCGCCCAGAATTTCCGTGCTGGCAATGAACAGCGTCACTTCCCACTGCGGTCGCTCTGCCTCGGCGTTGAGGTGGACGTGACAACCCACGGGCGCGAGTGATTCCGCGGCGTGCAGCGAACGAATGACGAGATTCGTAAACCGGTGGATCCAGCGCGGCGTATTGGTCCCGGTTTGATCGAAGCTTGACCTGAGGTCTTCTCGTGACATGGCACGCTCTGTTCCGTGTGGTGCGGCAGCCCAACCTATAAAGCGTCGGATGCCAAGGTGTCGCGCAACTCAACTCTGTTGGTGACTCCAAAGTCGCCGACGGCACGGAGCAAGCCGTATGCCGAGAGGAGTCGTTCTGCAAAGTCGCTTTCGGAAAATCGTCACCGACGTAGATTTGGTAAGATCTTTCACAAGTTTGTTGGTGAGAAGCCGCTCGAAGCGAACGTCGAGACAATCAGGACCACGGTTGCGAATCGTCATATTGCCATGTCGTTCGGTGCACTCGATGCGGTCGTGTCCTCCTGAGTGAGCGTGCTGTGTCACAGATTGAACAATGGTTGAACAATGGCGTAAAGCCTGCTGATCAATGGGTGTCGCAGAGACCTGTTGTTGACCAACCACCACGAGTCATTCGCCCACCAACCCGGACACCCGTATGATCGACACATGCGGAACGAGGATCGGCCCAGTCTTACTCCCTTTCACGCTGAACCAAAAAAGGGGATCTGATCCGAATGTCGGCACAACTATCTCAGCGGCTGCTTGGTGAACTCGAGCAACTAGTGTTGATCGACCCACACACGCACATCAACGCGCTCGATCCGGCCTCACACACGTTGGCCGACATCCTGGGGTATCACTACTACACCGAGTTGGCTCACTCGGCGGGGCTGCCGCGCGAACAGATTGAGGCTCCGGGACTCGACCCGAAGGAAAAGGTTCGCCGCCTGGTGCCAAAGTTGGCTGAATTCGACAATACGGCGCAGTCCAGTTGGCTATTGGAGATGTGCCGAGTCTTCTTCGATTTCGAAGATGATCGGCTCACGCTGTCGAATTGGGAAACGTTGTACGACGCCGCGGCTCGGAAGATGGCTCAGCCGGATTGGGAAGAGCAGGTGCTGAAAACCAGCGGACTCGAACAGATCTTCCTGACGAACAACTTTGACGATCCGCTGACCGGATTTGACACGCACCGCTATGTCCCCTGCCTGCGCACCGATGATTTGGTGTTTCATCTGACGAAGGCCGAGACGCGCGAGCGGCTCCTTCGGGCGACCGGGATCGAACTCAGCGACGCCGCATCGCTCGATCGGGCGGTCGGCAAACTGTTCGATCACTTTGTCGCTCATCAAGCGAAAGCGTGCGCGATTTCACTGCCGCCGGACTTCGAACCAGTGCGTGTCGATCGCTCGGCAGTCGAACCAATCATCCGTTCGGTCATCGCTCATCGAGCCTTGAGCGCGGACGAGCAGCGAACGTTGTCTCGGTTCGTTTTCTGGACGCTCGCGGAACATTGCGGGAATTGGCGATTGCCGTTCGATCTGATGATCGGCGTGAATCGTCGCGTCTACGAAGCGGGAGTGTTTCAAGGGCAAGACTTGTTCGATCAGCGCGTGTCGCTGATTCAGTATCGAGCCTTGTTCAACGCGTTCCCGCAGGTGATTTTCCCGATCTCGGTGCTGGCCCAGATCAGCAACCAAGAACTGGTCAGCTACAGTTGGATTTTCCCGAACGTGGTCACGAACGGTCATTGGTGGTACTCGAACATTCCGGCGTACATCGAGATCGACTGTCGCAGCCGCTTGCAGGCCGTGCCACGGACGAAGCAGATTGGCTACTACAGCGACATGTACAAGCTGGAGTTCGCGTTGCCGAAATTCGGCATGTACCGTCGCATTCTGGCGAACGTTTTGGCCCAGGACTTTGTCATTGCTCGTGGCTGGCCGGAAGAGCGAGCGGTCGATCTGGGGAGGCAAGTTCTGCGAGGCAATGTCGAATCGATTTTTGGAGTCGGTGGATGATCGACTGGCGTTCGACGGTGATTCCTCGGACGGTCGGTTGGCAGCGGTGCCGCAGTCCGAGCTGATGCGTGGTTTAGAGGGGACCGAAGGGGCTGACCGATGTCTGGATCGCCGTCGGATTCTGACCGATTCGAGCATCGTGGTGGTGTTTCGCCGTCCGGGTCGGCGTTGCCGTCGGCGACAGATCCGGTCGTCGGTGACGATGGTGCGCCAACCCCCGAAGAGGCGGCCTCGATAGAAACCGACGCACGGACGTCTCATCACAAGACATTTTCCGAATCGGGGGACAACTCCGAGGGGCTCGCCCACTGGCGGCCGAACGAAGTCACGGCGGGTTCGCTGGTCGGCCCGTATCAGATTGTGCGGAAGCTCGGCGAAGGCGGCATGGGGGCGGTCTTTGAAGCCCGGCACACGAAGCTGAAGAAGACGGTGGCGGTGAAGGTCTTGCCGCCGGAGTTCTCGCGGTCGTCGATGTTGGTGTCGCGGTTCGAGCGCGAGATGGAAGCGGTCGGCGCGCTCGATCATCCGCACATTGTGCGAGCGATGGACGCCGGCGAGTTCCAAGGCACGCACTTCTTGGTCATGGAATACGTCGAAGGCCGCGACTTGTCCGTGCTGGTCAAGGAGCGTGGCCCGCGCTCGGTCATTGAAGCGTGCGAGATGATCCGGCAGGCGGCGGTCGGGCTGGCTCACGCGCATCAGCACGGGTTGGTGCATCGCGACATCAAGCCGAGCAATCTGTTCGCGACCAAGCAAAGTGTCATCAAGATTTTAGATCTGGGTTTGGCACGTGCTCACGGAGCCGCTTCACAGGACTCCGACGCTGGT
>CAZPUJ010000452.1:0-3935 GCA_964589725.1 uncultured Planctomycetaceae bacterium | reverse complement strand
TCGACGAGATCGACGGAGCCGGCCCGAAGAAGATCGACACCGAAGACCGCAACCAAGAACAAACGCAACTCGCCGCGACCGACCCGAACTTCGATTTCAACGTCGAGGCGAAGCAGCTCACGATCAATCACCAGAACCTCGACGAGGTCAAAGTCAGCTACTACCTGATGGACGTGGAATTGCTCTTCAGCCGCAACCCGTTCGTTCAACAATTCCGCGGTCAATTCAGCCTGATCCAACCCAATCGCGTGGACACCGTCGTATTGGCTGACCGCAGGCGAGCGGGGGGCGTCAGCCCGCCGGTTGAAGCGGGCACAGGATCGGGATCAACAGCCGAGCCCACCGGGGAGCTGACGCCCCCCGCTCGCCAGGAGTCCGACGGGGGTGCTGACGCGAAAAACACGCCGGTGACGGCTGGGTCAAAGAAGGTCGAGCTCCCGAAAGACCTGCACAACAAAAATGTGCTCGTCGAGATCACCGGCGGCGGCCAAACGAAAACGCAGGCGTACTACTCGAACTCGCTGGCCGTGCAGCTCATCGAGAACTACGGCCAACTGAAAGTCACGCACGCCACCGCCAACAAGCCGATCGCAAAGGCTTACGTGAAAGTGTACGCGCAACGTCCAGACGGCTCATCACGGTTCTACAAAGACGGCTACACCGACCTCCGCGGCCGCTTCGACTATTCGAGCCTCAACACCAACGACCTCGACGCCGTCACCAAGTTCGCAGTCCTCGTCATGAGCGACGAACACGGCGCAATCGTGAAAGAGGCGAACCCGCCGAAGCAGTAAGAGCGTCTCTGAAAATAGAATCTCAGTCGCAGGAGCGACTGAGTTAAGTAGGCGAGTCGCTCCTGCGACTCGCATTCGGAACGTCTATCGGGGTGCATTCTATTAGTCGCACTTCGCTCATGGCAGCCGAGTTTCGGAAAGTCAACAATCGTTGTAGCATGTGACTGACTTACAAAACCACGAAAACAGGGAGAACCCTATGAAGGTTGTCATCGGATTGCTCTTCATTGGGATTCTGGGCGCGGCTGTCGCGGCGCAGCCTGGAGGACCAGCGGCGAGTCCATCACCCACGATCACGAACGCGGCTGCGCAGCTCCCGGGGCAGGCGGACTTCGAGCGGGAAATGAAGATCGCGAGTGAGCCTTATGAGCGCGCCAAGCTGCGATACAGGGAGGCCACTGAGCGTGCTCGGCTGAATTACATCAAGGTTCTGGAGGACCACTTGAGCGACATGGTCGTCAAAGACGCTCGCGCCGCCGAGTTCGAGAAGGAACTGATTCGAGTCCGGAGCCTGAAGCCCCACTCTCCGAAATACGAATTCAATACGTACGAGTGGGAGCACAACGGAGCGCCGGTCCAAATGATTCACCAGGATGAAGGCTTCTGCTACCTCGCAGACATCGGCGGAGCCTTCAACGGCGGAGCCGAAGTTGCCCGGGTCTACGTCGGCGACGACGGCTTTTGGTATCTGCACGGCAGCACGGGTCAGGGATTCATGGTCGTTCGGGCGATCGCCGTGAAGGTGGCTCGTTAATCAGGGAGGCATGACAAACCGTCGCACACGGAGCCGCAGGCAGCGCGAGTTCTTGAGGTCATCGACGTTCGCGCCAGTCACAGGAAGCACAGCCGTACGAAGGGAGATCCTTCTATGTGCCGTTCACTCAACTTCGGGAAGCTCATTTTCCGACTCGTCGTCTCGGCGGTTGCCTATGGTTTTATGTCGGTGAGGACCGTCGAGTCCGCTGTGGACGAAACACCTTCACCGAGCCGGGCGATTTATCACTCAGACCGCGAGCATCTCTGGAATCGGTTGCACGAAGCATTGTTCGTTCGCGGAGCCTTCGGGCAGGACCGGTTGGAGCCTTTGCTGTGGGCGTACTCCAAGCATCTGTTGGAAGAGCGTTCGCACAAACGGTTGATGGAGGTGCTGGAGGAATTTCTCAAGAACAACGGCGAGACGTTGATCGACGATCCCTTAAAGCGAGCGGTGTTGCAGCGCGATCTGTGGCTGGTCTTCAACTGGCTTGAAAGGGACCGACATCCGAACGACTTCGCAGAACCGAAACTCACCAAGGAAGAGACGAGCGCCGCACAAGTACGGTTGCGCGGGCCGTTGGCCGAAGTCATTGGGTGGCTGGAGCTTGGTCCGCAAGAGATTCGTGAGCTGCCAGACAATTATGCGGCAGCCGTTGCGTCGGGGCAGTTCGCGAAGAGCTTCGACATCAGGAACCGTGACCAGCCGTATCTCCCTCCGGACTTATTCGCGACGAATGGACCGTGGGTGTGCGTCGGTCGTGACGATGGCCGCACGGCTCCGCAGCATCTGCGCGGGGAGAACCCGTTTACGAATTCGGTCTTTTTGGTTTTCATCCGTCTGCCAGCCGAGCGAGCGGCTGTCGCCGATTACCTCAGAGATCGGCCCCCGTTTCCGAAAGGCACCGAACTCGCGCTGGTGCGGCAAGCGATGCTCATCGACACGTCGCACCGGGTCGTGGCATCGCGGCTGACTGAGAGCGTCCAGTTCCGAGTGATCGGTGATGCTCGTGACAAAGAAGCCTCGTTCGAGTTTCGGTTGAGCCGCTCGCAATTGTTCGCCGGCCGTGCAGGCGGGTTGCGTCTCTCCAGCAAGGACGATCGGGATTTCAAAACCGGCTTCCTCGCTCACAACACCGACGAGTTCGAGTACAGCGTTGCGACGGGAAATCTTCCCAGCAGTCAGATGCAGCCCATGCTGCGCTGCTCCGTCTGCCACACTGCTCGCTTCCCGGAGCTTCGGTCTGGCGAAGAAGGGATGGGCCAGAAAGTCTACTTGACCGAGAGGCTCGTTCCGGAAGTGGCCGCCGCGGCAATCAAGTGGCGAGAAGCACAGCCGAACTGGAGCGCCTTGCGAAAGCTGCTGGCGGAGTAATCCGCGTTCCCAAAAGCGATTTGTCTGTAGAGGGTGGGAGAAATCCTCTGGCGCAGTGCTGAAGTTACGGACTAGGCATCACCAGGGAACGAGCTACGCACCGGTGGTGTCAGCCGATTCAACGACCTGCAGGCCCGGAACGTTGATGCCAGTGACCTTCACTCGAGTGTAGCCCTGGCGATGACCGGTGTGGCGACGATAATTCTTCCTGCGACGCATCTTCTGGATTTCGAGCTTCGGCCCTTTCACAAGCGGATCGACGACTTCCGCCGTCACCGAGGCTCCGGCGATGACCGGTGCTCCGATGACGCTGGCTCCACCGCCATTCGCCAGGAAGACTTTGTCAAAGGTAATCGCTTGTCCTTTTTCGGCCGTCTCAAGGAAGTCAATCAACAGCGTATCGCCTGAAGAGACTCGCAACTGGTGACTTCCATTTTCAACGTATGCAAACATGGCCTGTTTCTCGCGTGAACAATCTTCACTGATGGCGAACTCTCACGGACATTCGTCGCGGGTGACGAACCGGGGTCAAAAGGGTTGGGGAGTATAGCCAGCCTCTATTTCGATTTCGAGTCAACTCCCACCGGAATCTTCGTGGCATTGCCCAGCTCATCCAGTGTTTGGCAGTCGAGATGATTGGGGCTGACGTCAATTCGGGCGTTAATATTGATGGCGATGCCGCGGGCGTCCTCAAGCTGATTGATCTCCCGTCGCCGGCGGTTGTTCAGGTAATGAGCGACTCGCTCGTGGACTTCGATCGCGATCTTGCGGACGCCTTCGCGTTGCGCGACTGTCAACAGCACACGCATCACTTCGATGGCGACGCTTTCGGCGGTCTTCACCAAACCGACTCCGGTACAGCAAGGACAATTCTCAAACACACTGCGTCGCAAGGATGGGCGGATGCGTTGCCGCGTCATTTCGATCAGACCAAACGGGCTGATTCGCAGAATCTTGGTGCGTGCTCGATCGCGTGTGATGTGCTTGCGGAGATGTTGTTCGACGCCGCGGCG
>CAZPUJ010000451.1:0-10211 GCA_964589725.1 uncultured Planctomycetaceae bacterium | reverse complement strand
CCCCACGGTCGGCCTTCGACAATGACTTCGAGTTTCGCGTCGGGGGTCACTCGCAGCAGTTGGTTCTTGCCGTGCGCGACGACGAGTAGATTCTTGTCCGCGTCGATCGCCAGACCTCGCGGTGCCGGAACCTCGGCGAACTTCGCGGCCTTGCCACCGTCGGCGGGGATCTTCCAAATCCAGTGCAGTTCCAAATCAGTGACGAACAAATTGCCCTGCCCGTCATCGACGATGTCCATCGGCATGCCGATCGCGCCCTTGGTCAACGGTTGCGGCTGGCCATTGTCGTCAAAGCGAAAAACCTCGCGCGTCGGCGTGTCGCCAGCGATGAGTTTTCCCTGATGATCCAGCGCGATGCAACGAACGCGATTGAGCGGCGTGCGAAATTTCTTCGAGGCTTGGAAAAAAAGGCTCAGGTGGCCGTCGCTCAACTTCCAGACGCCAGGCTGATTCAGATCGGCAATGAACAGGTCTTTGCCCATCGCGACGGCCGTCAACGGGTACTGCCAGCCGTCGGCAGCGGCAAACGACGAGCCGACTGCCAGAACCACCAGCACAAATGTCATCCACGACATGTGACGCCGAAGTTGAACCAATTCCACACCACGACCCTCTCAAGAGAGACCGCATCCGGATCGAATGCCAAAACAACGACGCGACATGTTAGCGGCAACCAGCAGCGAGTCGTAGCCGATCAAGGTCAGTGGGGCACGCAGCGAGTGGATCTGGGATTTCTCACCACGGAGATCACTTGGTTTCACGACACTGAGGCGATCCGAGTCTACCGTCTAGCCGAACGCCGCGACCGCTACGCCCGCAAAACCGCCCGCCGCGCCGAATACCGCCACGCGACGGCCGACACGTCATAGCGCATGGCACTGATGGGCGCTCACTCGCATGACATGGACTGCTTGTGTAGAACCACCGCATAGTCCGCGTATGTCCGAGCAAAGAACGGCCACAACCACGGCTGAATAAATCGCACACCTTCCAATTGTTCGACGAAGCGAACGTCGGTCTCCAACAGGTGCCGCAAGGCCGCGGGATTCATGCCCGTGAAGAAATTTCCCGCCGAAATCTCTCGATGCAATAGGCCGGGCAAATCCGCCTCATCGATCGACTTCAAGGCGAGGCACGTGTCCGACGAGACGACCTCCGTCACCAATACCGCCGCTCCGCCTGGCTGAGTCAATTCCAGCATCAGCCGCAGATGCTGAGCACGCACCGCCGACGCCAAGTTCCAAAACCGAGCGTGCGTCTCACCAACGGATCTCACAACCGCATCAATCAACTGCGTGAGCAACCCAACCGACGCGACCACATCGCACGAGGGCAACTCGCCAATCTCGGGAATGCGATCGAGCAAGCGAAGACACTCATCGACGAGGACAGAATCCGCCGCTGTCGCAGGTGTGAGGCGGGACAGCTCCGTGAACGCGCCCGTGACGTCGACGGGTGCCAGCAAACGAATGCGGCCATCACTCCTAAATCCTTGTCGTGTGACACCTCGCTGAAGGGACTTAGCATCGATGTCGATCAGAATGATCTCGCGGAATTTCAGCAACAACGACGCGAGTTCGATGTCGTTGAGATTACCCGGCCCCAGCAGGCACAACCGCTCAGCCGATACTTTCGTGGCGTCGCCCAACAGCGCTGTGACACGTTGGCGATGCGAAGCGTATAAGGCCCACGCGTCGTCAGCCGCCGCGTTACGACGGAACTGCTCTTGGCGAAGTCGATCCATGAGCCGCCGCCTTGTCGTGCAGACGGCTCGACTGCGAATCCAACAGGCAAGCCGCCTGTGCCAAAATTGCCTACCACATCGATTCCACCACGTCTGGCGGAGCTTCAGCGTATTTCAAAGGCTCCATCGAAAAAGACGCCCGCCCTTGTGAGATGCCGCGTACGTGAGTCGAATAGCCGAACATCTTGGCCAAAGCGACCTCGGCCTCGATCACCCACAACCGCCCGCGGTTTTCGGTTCGCACGATCGTTGCCCGCCGAGCATTCAAATCGGCTTGCACATTGCCGATGAATTCTTCCGGTGTGACCACTTCCAACTTCATCACCGGCTCCAGGAGAACGCAACCAGCCTTCTGCAAGCCCTCCGAAATCGCCTTCGCCGCAGCTGCCTGCAAAGCCACATCGGTTGATTCTCCCTCTCGGTACTCCACGCCCATGATCCTGAACCGTACACGTACCAATGGATTTCCGTAGGTTCCGCCCGCGTTGGCTCCCTCCTCAACGGCCTGCTCCAACAACGAAACCAAGTTCGGCGGCAAAGTCCCCTGTTTGAGCTCGTTCTCGACGCGGACCACTTCTTCGCGGTCGTACGGCTCCAGCCGCAATCGCACTTTTGCTGACTGTGCCGCGCTGCCAACTTGTCGCGTAAACTCTCCTTCGACATTGACCGCCTGCCGAATCGTCTCGCGGTAACTGACGCGCGGCTTGTGGACCCGCACCTTGACACCGAATTCGCGCTCCATACGGTCCTTGATGACTTCCAAATGTAATTCGCCCATGCCGCTGACCAGCGTCTCACCCGTCTCTTCGTTGATCCGTACTTTGAACGTCGGGTCTTGCTTCACAAGACGGCGTAGAGTCTCTTCCAGCTTCTTCCGCTCGGCACTCGACTCCGGCTCGACCGCCATCGAGATCACCGTCTCCGGAAACGTGATCCGCTCCAATAGAAGCGGATGCTGAGTGGCACACAACGTGTCACCCGTGGCGACGTCCTTCGGCCCGATCGCTCCTACAATATCTCCGGCAAAGGCTTCATCCGCCTCGATCTTCTCGCGTGAGTCCGCCTGCACGCGCCAAATCTGGCTGACGAGCTCTTTCGTGTTCGTGCGCGGGTTGAGCACCTTCGAGCCGCTCTTCAACGTCCCCGAATAAACCCGCACAAAACACAGGTCACCGTGCTGGTCCGCCTGAATCTTAAAAATCAGACCGCAGAATGGCTCGTCCGGGGACGCCGTGCGTTTCTCTACCTTCGTTGCTTGCGAGCTTTTCTTGCCCACGACCGGAATGCCCTCGACGGCTGGCCGATCCAAAGGACACGGCAGGTAATCCACAACGGCATCCATCAACGGTTGCACGCCCATGTATTTCAGGGACGTGCCACAGAAGGTTGGGAAAAACTGCCGCTCGATGGTTCCTTTGCGCACGAGTCGGCGAATTGTCTCCTCGGATAAGTCCTGGGTTTCGAGGTACAGCTCAAGGGCTTGCTCATCGAGTTCGGCGACCGTCTCCAGCAGTTTCTGTCGCCACCGCTGAGCTTCGTCTCGCATCTCTTCGGGGATCTCTTTGGCTTCAAACTTCGTCCCCTGCGACTCGGCGTCAAAGTACAACGCCTGCATCGTGACCAAATCAATGATTCCCTTGAAGCAGTGCGGATCGGGCGGTGAACCCGCGCCGATCGGTATCTGCAATGCGATTGGCGCCGCGTGCAAACGGCTTTTGATGTCTTCCAAAACGCTGCCGTAGTTGGCGCCGATACGGTCCATTTTGTTGACGAAGCAGATACGCGGAACACCGTACCGGTCCGCCTGTCGCCACACCGTCTCGCTTTGTGCTTCCACGCCGTCGACCGCGCTGAAAATGACGACCCCTCCGTCCAACACTCGCAGGCTGCGTTCGACTTCCGCTGTGAAGTCCACATGTCCCGGAGTGTCGATAATGTTGATCGTCGAGTTTCTCCAGTGGCACGTGATCGCGGCTGAGTAGATCGTGATGCCGCGCCGTGCCTCGTCCGGATCGAAATCGGTGACTGTTGTACCCTCATCAACGTTGCCCATCCGGTGCGACGCCCCGGAGTAGTACAAAATGCGTTCGGTCGTCGTCGTCTTGCCGGCATCGATGTGCGCGATAATGCCAATGTTGCGAATAGCCTTAATGTCGTATGACATATCCGCTCCGTATAGCCGTGTTGGCACCACCACAAAAGACAAAAAGCGCGTAGGAGTCGACGAAGCAGACCCCCACACGCTGTCATATACCAACCTAAACTACCACGCGAAGTGAGCGAACGCCTTGTTCGCATCGGCCATACGATGTACGTTCTCCCGTGTCGTCATCGCCGTACCTTCTCGCCTAAACGCCGCGACAAACTCTTCGGCCAATCGCACATCCATCGGACGCCCCTTCTTGCCACGAGTGGCCAGCAGTATCCAGCGGATCGCCAGGGTCTGTCGACGCTTGGAATTCACGGGAGTCGGTACTTGGTAATTCGCGCCACCAACTCGTCGAGAACGAACCTCAATGCTCGGCTTCACGTTCTCAAGGGCAGTCGAGAAGACCCCCAGCGGGTCTTCCTCGGGGAGTTTCTTCTTGACGATGTCAATCGCCGAATAGAAAACCGCCTGAGCAACGCTCTTCTTACCGTCATGCATCAGACAGTTAATGAACTTCGAAGCCAACACCGAGCCAAACCGAGCATCTGGCTTCAATTGCTTTGCACTTGCCGTAAACCGCTTTGCCATCGAATGATCTCCCCCCGTTTTAACACTTCTGCCAAGCGCGATTGCCTAACCAAACACCGCGCTTTCGCAATCACTTTGGACGCTTTGCCCCATAACGACTTCGCGCCTGCTTGCGATTGGAAACACCCAGCGTATCCAACACACCGCGTACGATCTTGTAACGAATACCCGGTAAGTCGCGAACACGACCACCACGAACCAACACGATAGAGTGTTCCTGAAGGTTGTGGCCTTCACCGGGAATGTACGCCGTAATCTCCTTCCCATTCGACAGCCGTACTCTGGCCACCTTACGTAACGCTGAGTTCGGCTTCTTGGGTGTCACTGTCTTGACCAACAGGCAAACACCACGACGCTGCGGACAGCCCTCCAATACTGGCGTCTTCGAACGAGATCGCTGGGGCTTCCGTGGCTTTCGGACCAGTTGATTGATCGTCGGCATTCATTATCTCACAAAACTATTTGGGATTTTAATCGAGGCACCTAGAGATTCCGACCACTCCCTACAACAACTTCATGCTAGAGCTGCGAAGCTTGCTGCGAACTGATATCTCCGCCCTCTTTCAACAACTCCATTCTTGCAGCCATGATTCGCGCACGCTCATCAGCCAACTCCTGTAAAGCCTCCGCTCGCACACGCACTTCGGCCTGCTGGTGATTCTTGAAACCGGTCCCAGCCGGTATCAAGTGCCCCAAGATAACGTTTTCCTTCAGGCCCACCAAGTGATCAATTTTTCCGGCGATCGCCGCCTCCGTCAACACCTTAGTCGTCTCTTGAAAGCTCGCCGCGGAGATAAAACTCTCACTCTGAACAGCAGCCTTAGTCACACCAAGTAATTGATCCGCGGCTGTCGCTGCCTTTGGTTTCGAATGCGATGCCGGCTTACCACCTTCTGCTTCAATTTGGGCATTCACCTCATTGAACGTCTTTATCGGCACGACATCGCTGCACTCAAATTCCGTGTCGCCCGGTTGAGCAACTCTCACCGATTGTGCCAATTCCTGATTGATGCGTCGGAATTCAAATTTGTCCAAGATAATCCCCGGCAAGAGAGTTGTATCTCCGACCTCCGTCACACGCACTTTTCGAAGCATTTGAGTCACAACAATCTCGACGTGCTTATCGTCCAAATCCACACGCTGCGACCGATAGACGTTTTGGATCTCATGCAAAAGATATTGTTGGACCGCTTCGACGCCACTAACACGCAGGATGTCATGCGGCACCAAAGGGCCGCGTACCAACGCGTCTCCGGCCCTTACAACGTCTTTGGCATGCACCATCAATTGCTTGCCGTGGGGAATAATATGCTCTTTTTCGCTCCCATCGCTGCCGCGAATAATGATCACGCGCTTACCACGCTTCTTTTCCGCAACGAGATCAATCTCTCCATCAATTTCAGCGACAACCGCCGGATCCTTAGGCTTACGAGCTTCGAACAACTCAGTGACTCGAGGTAAGCCGCCGGTGATATCTTGTGTGCCACCACTTTCCCGAGGGGTCTTCGCCAACATGCTTCCCGCCGCAATGTGCTGCCCCTCCTCTACTTCGATGCTTGCTCTCTCAGGCATATAATAAAAATCGAGAATCTTCCCGGTCGAATCCTCAAGCACGACTTGTGGATGCAAATTTCCCTTATGCTCAATCACAGTCTTCCGAACATTTCCACTCGCCTCGACTTCCGATCGGATAGACTGGCCCTCGATGCAGTCATCGAAACGAACCCGACCGCCAACCTCGGCCAGAATCGGCACCGAATGGGGATCCCATTGACACAATACCTGACCTGCCTGCACATCCTGCTCATCAGCCACCATTAGCACCGCGCCGTTAGGTACGGTATATTTTTCGAGTTCTCGATCCTTCGGGTCGACGATAATGATCTCTCCATTACGCGCAAGCACGACGTTCTTCCCATCTGTGTTGACAACACTCCGGATGCGCGCGAACTTAACTCGGCCGACACGCCGAGCACGAATTTCACTTTCTTCAACCTCAACATTTGCCGCTCCGCCGATATGGCACGTCCGCATCGTCAACTGGGTACCTGGCTCACCGATGCTCTGAGCCGCGATGATTCCCACAGCCAGACCGTCTTCAACCAAAGCGCCGGTCGACAGATCCATGCCGTAACACAACCGGCAAATCCCTAGCGTCGCCTCACACGTCATGGGACTTCGCACCTGTATTTTTTCAATTCCTAGTTCCTCGATTTTGCGCGCGATGCCTACTGTAATCAAATCAGCTTCACGGACGATTACTTCGTCAGTAATCGGATTGACAATATTCGTCCGACTCACACGTCCCCTAATAGCGTCAGCGAGACTCACCTCCACCTTCTCGCCGCGATAGACGACCCCTTTCGTGATGCCCTTGGTTGTTCCACAATCGGGCATCGTGACAACGACGTTCTGGCAGACGTCGGCAAGCTTCCTCGTCAAGTAACCACTGTCTGCCGTCTTCAAGGCTGTGTCGGCCAAACCTTTTCGGGCACCGTGAGTAGAACTAAAATACTCAAGCACCGAAAGACCCTCACGGAAGTTAGCCTTAATCGGTGTTTCTATAATTTCGCCGCTCGGTTTTGCCATAAGTCCACGCATGCCAGCGAGCTGTCGAATCTGTTCGACACCTCCGCGAGCGCCGGAATGCGCCATCAAATAGATGGGATTCATGTATGCGCCATCGTCGCGTACATCATGCTCGAGCTCGTGCATCATCGAGATAGTTATCTTCTCCCTCGCGTGGGTCCATGTATCCAATACCTGGTTATATCGCTCCTGGTCCGTGATAATTCCGCGATCATATAACTTCTGGGCTCGAACGACAGCCGTTTCTGCGTCAGCGATGATTTTGCCCTTGTCGGGTGCCGTCTTCAAATCGCTGGCCCCAAACGACAGCCCACTTCGCGTCGACTCCCTGAAGCCAAGCTCCTTCAAGCGGTCCAACAAGACAATTGTCGCTCGTCGACCTAACTCGATATAACAGTCGGAGATGACCGCCGAGAGATCTTTGCTTCTCATTGTCAAATTATAGTATGCCATCCGGCTGTCTAGGATGTCGTTGAAGATGACTCGGCCAGGGGTTGTGAGTACGACGACTCCCGCCCGATGAGTGTCGGCACCTTCTCCAACGACGCGTTTCTCGCGCGGCAGTCTCAATTTGATTTGCGCGTGCCGGTCCAGCCGACCTTGGGCGAACGCCAAATGCACCTCGGAAAAGGATGCGAAAGAAAATACTCGAGCATCGGGACGATGGCGGCTGAACGTCAAATAATAACACCCCATCACGATATCCTGGGACGGACTAATGATCGGCGCGCCATTTGCTGGGCTGAAAATATTATTGGTAGACATCATCAAGGTAGTGGCCTCGACCTGCGCTTCAATGGAAAGGGGTAGGTGTACTGCCATCTGATCACCGTCGAAATCGGCATTGAAACCCTTGCAAACCAGAGGATGGATTCGGATTGCATTACCTTCAACAAGGACGGGTTCAAATGCCTGAATACCCATGCGATGCAACGTGGGCGCTCGATTCAGAAGGACGGGGTGGTTTGCAATCACTTCGTCCAAAATATCCCAGACATTGTCATCTTTGCGCTCGAGAATCCGCTTCGCGCTCTTTATTGTGTCGGCGTGGCCCAGTTCCTTGAGACGCCGAATCACGAAGGGCTGAAACAACTCAAGAGCAATTTTTTTGGGTAGTCCGCATTGATGGAGGAGCAATTCCGGACCGACGACGATAACACTGCGCGCGGAATAATCTACGCGTTTGCCCAACAAGTTCTCACGGAAGCGGCCCTGTTTGCCCTTGATCATGTCCGTCAGGGATTTCAAAGGACGGTTGGATGATCCGAGGACCGGCCGTTTGCAGCGATTGTTGTCGAACAACGCGTCGACGGATTGCTGAAGCATCCGCTTCTCGTTGCGGACAATAACTTCTGGAGCGTTCAGATCCACGAGTTTTTTAAGTCGATTGTTCCGATTTATAATACGCCTGTAGAGATCATTTAAATCGCTAGTTGCAAAATTCCCGGAATCAAGTAAGACGAGCGGCCGTAAGTCCGGAGGTATGACGGGGATGACGTCGAGCACCATCCATTCGGGCCGATTGCCGCTATCTCGTAAAGACTCGACGATCTTTAACCGTTTAATGAGGTCCTTACACTTCTGCTGGCTATTAGTTTCGCCGAGGTCGCCACGGACCTTTTTCGACAATCCATCCAAATCAAGCTGCAGCAAGAGTTTTTTTACAGCCTCGGCTCCCATGTCGGCTTGGAAAGTAGCCGCACCATACTTAGCCTTCGCGTCTCGGAACTCTTCTTCGCTGAGCAGTTGTCCTTGTCGGAGGGGGGTGTCGCCGGGCTCCAGAACGACGTAGTCCTGAAAATAGACCACCTTCTCGAGACTCGTGGTCTTTAAATTCAATAACGCGCCAAGACGGCTCGGCATTGACTTGAAAAACCAGATATGGACGACTGGGGCCGCGAGTTCGATATGACCCATGCGCTTACGGCGAACGCGGCTGTGTGTGACTTTTACGCCGCAGCGATCGCAAATCATGCCCTTGTACTTCATGCCACGGTATTTCCCACAAGCGCATTCCCAATCCTTTTCCGGGCCGAAGATACGCTCACAAAACAATCCGTCACGTTCGGGGCGGTAGGTACGATAATTGATTGTCTCAGGCTTTCGGACCTCTCCAAATGACCAATTACGTATGTCGTGAGGGCTCGCAAGTTTCAATTGCACTGCGGAAAAGTCATTGACACGATCATATACTGCGGATTCACTCATATGGGTTTCCCATGCTACGGGAGTACATTGCAATTCACACGACTTGCACGTTTTTTGGAAAGTGACGGCGTTGCACAAAGTTCAAATAGAGTGAAGAGTCCTTGGAAATGTGAGATTAAGATACCTTCTCCAACTGCATGTTGAGAGCCAACCCCCTAATTTCATTGGTTAAGACATCGAAACTCGCGGGTGTGCCTGCTTCCAGAGTGTTTTCACCCTTTACCATCGACTCGTATATCTTCGTTCTGCCTTCGACGTCGTCACTCTTGACTGTTAATAGCTCCTGTAGGATATAGGCCGCCCCATAGGCTTCAAGAGCCCACACCTCCATTTCTCCGAATCTTTGTCCGCCAAATCGAGCCTTGCCACCTAATGGCTGTTGAGTGATCAGTGAATACGGTCCCGTAGCCCGGGCATGGACTTTGTCTTCGACTAAATGATGAAGTTTCAGCATATAGATGTAACCAACCGTGACCTTTTGCTCGAAGGCGTCACCTGTCCTGCCATCATATAGCACAGTCTTGCCGTCTGCGGGGAGGCCCGCTTCGGTCAGCGCGGTGATGATGTCGCTTTCGGAAGCCCCGTCGAAAACTGGACACAAGGCCTGAAAGCCTAACGTGACCGCTGCCCAACCGAGGTGAGTTTCGAGGATTTGGCCGACATTCATGCGGCTTGGTACGCCCAGCGGATTGAGCACGATGTCAACCGGCGTACCGTCCGACAGAAATGGCATATCCTCCTGTGGAAGTACCTTCGAAATAACTCCCTTGTTTCCGTGGCGGCCGGCCATTTTGTCGCCGACGGATATCTGACGCTTTGATGCGCAATAGACCTTCACCATTTGTAACACGCCTGTGGGAAGTTCGTCGCCCCGTTTAAAGGAGTTCAGCGTCCGTTCGCGGGACTCCATGGCTTCCTCAACCTTGGGCCACA